>CADCQV010000122.1 GCA_902803625.1 uncultured Lachnospiraceae bacterium | reverse complement strand
TACGTCCACAAAACCAGTGCCCCGAGTGCGCCTCCAGGGACTCGAACCCTGGACACCCTGATTAAGAGTCAGGTGCTCTACCAACTGAGCTAGAAGCGCATAAACACGATACAAAGGGCTATCCGCCCGCAACGCAAGTGCTATTATATTATAGCTCCGAACAGTTTGCAAGCTTTTTTTATACTTTTTTTATTTTTCTGAAGCAAAAAACTATAGAATCTTCTTTAAATCCCTGTTGACATACTACATCTGTCGTGGTATATATTACTACGACAGATGTAGTACGACAATCGTTGCAACGACAAATAGAGCATTTTCTTCTGTCAGCTGCATCCCACTTTATCGGAAAGGAACGTGAATATGGATGGTTGAGATCAGCAGTGATGTTATACGCGGATACAATGACACCATTATCCTGTACCTTTTATCTGAAGCTCCTTCCTATGGCTACGAGATATCGAAAAAGATACGCTCATTAAGCGAGGACAAATATATGATAAAAGAGACCACACTTTATTCCGCATTTAACCGTATGGAAAAAAACGGCTATATTGTTTCCTACAGCGAAACTGCGGAAAACGGGAAAAAGCGGACATACTACAGGATAACCGAGGCGGGTTCGAAGTATTACCGCGAAAAATGTGAGGAATGGAATCTCACAAAGGACGTAATTGAAAGATTTATCAGAAGATGAGGAGGGGAATATAGAAATGGATGCGATAAAAAATTATCTGGAAAGCATGTTTGCACGCCTTCCGAATACAGACGAGGTTCTGCGGGCAAAATCCGAGCTTCTCCAGATGATGGAAGATAAATATAACTCTCTTTTGGAAGAGGGAAAGAAAGAAAATGAAGCGGTAGGAATCGTTATTTCCGAATTCGGAAATCTGGATGAGATCGCCGAAACTCTCGGAATAAAGGATGTCATGGGAAGCTCCGACACCGTGGACAGACGTCACGTAAGCCGTGAAGAGACCTCGCAGTATGTGATCGACTGCAGCCGACGCTCATTTTTTCAGGGTCTCGGTGTGCTCTTCATTATAATGAGTACGAGCCTTCCCATAGTACTTGAAGAAGCGGGGGCTGCTTTTTTCATCATAATGATAGCGATCGGTATCGGACTCTTGATATATTCAGGCTCACTCCTGAAGAAATGGGATTTTCTTATGAAGACCCCCTGCAGCATCGATTATCAGACCGCTGAAGAACTTGCCCGTGAGCAGAAAATGAATTATTCCGGAAAAACACTGGTATTTATCATCGGAGTCATCCTCTGCATAGTATCGGTGGTTCCAATGATATTCACAAATGCCCGGATATTCGGCTTTCTGATATCCTCCGGCTTATCCCCGGTTCTGATGATGCTGATGATCGGTATAGGTGTTATGCTCATAGTCTTTTCGTCAGGAAAGGACAAGGCCTATTCCCTGCTTTTGTCCCTCAATGATAAAAATACCGTTTCCGGCAGCTACAACCGCCGCCGTCCCGGGGAGGTCAGATATGAAAATGAAACGCTGAATACGGTTATGTCCCTTTACTGGTATACAGTCCGCTGTATTTACCTCATATGGAGCTTTGTGACCTTTGAATGGTACAAAACCTGGATAATCTGGCCTCTAGCCATACTGATCCATTACATTATAAAGACCGGATTCGGAAAGGAAAGAACAGCGAAATGAAAAAAGCATATACGATAACACTTACCACCATCACCATACTCTGCATTGTTTTCGGAACCGCCTATCATACCGGCTTATTCTTCAAAAGTTTCCCGGCGCTCCCGTTTTTCAATGTTAATAGCGGGATCGGAAGCAATAATATAAGCATTAATGAGGAATATGACGGCATTACTTCGGCGGCTCTGGATCTGGACCTTATGAACGTGACCATCGTAACGACTGACAGTGATAAAGTTGAGCTTAGCTATGAAGGCAAAGAAAAGCTGCGCCCCATAGTGACAGCGGAAAACGGTGTACTGGCCCTTACACAGCAGAATAAGATAAACCTGGGATTAACGGATATTAAGCCAAAAGAAGGAACTGCGAAGCTTATACTGTCCTTTCCGAAAAATACCGGGCTTAAGGATCTCAGTATAAATGTTGATATGGGGGATACGGAAATAAAGGATCTAAATATGTACTCCATGGAGCTTGAAGCCGATATGGGCAATGTAGAGGGCTCCGGTCTGACTGTCAATGACGCGGATATAGACTGTAATATGGGAAATGTTGCTCTGAAGCTAAAGACCGTAAAGAATCTGAAGATAAGCTCCGATATGGGAAATGTGGATATTGACTCCGACACGGATCTCTCCACTTATTCAACTTCCTGCTCAGCCGATATGGGCAATATCGAGATAAACGGAAGCAAGGTTAGCAATGGCTTTGAAAAAGAGGGAAGCGGCGGCAGGATCGACATTGATTCGGACCTCGGAAACATTACCCTGAAGTATCCGACTAATTAAGAAAAAATAGTCATCAATGCTCCAAATTCTGTTGACAAATAGGATAACATAATGTAGAGTGTTCGCTAGCAATAATTAATATACATTTTAGGAGAATCAGGAGGACACTCATGGAAAAAAGATTTAATAAGAATTTATTCGTATGGGTCTTCGCTTTCCTTCTTGGTGAACTTGGTATCGACAGGTTTATGAGAGGACAGGTCGGACTCGGAGTACTTAAGCTTATCACATGCGGAGGATGCGGAGTCTGGATGCTGATCGACTGGATCATCGCTATGACAAAGGCTTACGGAAGCTCTTACGGAGCCGAAGAGGAATTCGTATTTATAGACGGA
Source organism: uncultured Lachnospiraceae bacterium (assembly GCA_902803625.1). Taxonomy (GTDB): domain Bacteria; phylum Bacillota; class Clostridia; order Lachnospirales; family Lachnospiraceae; genus NK4A144. The sequence continues at coordinate 3,975 of CADCQV010000122.1, read as the reverse complement.
AAGTACGACAGGTAATTAATTTACTGACGATCTTACAAAAGGCAGTTTGCCGATGGGCAGACTGCTTTTCTAATACGGAAATATCCCTAGGCAGACCCCGGAAATGAATAAACTCCTGAATAGCAAAAGAATAAAGAAACTGATTTTCATAGCAGCTCTGCTTCTGATCCTGTTCACTCTTGCGGAGCTGGGGCTATATAAGTGTCCATCACGTTTCCTTTTCGGCGCACCCTGCCCCTTATGCGGTATTACCAGAGCATTTAAGGCTCTCGTAAAAGGAGATCTCCCCCTCTCATTTTACTACCATCCCCTATGGCCGCTGTTCGTAGCGGCAGTGATCCTGTACTGTTTATATACCTGCGAAGTCATAAAAATAAAAAAGGCCACCATTAATATGCTTTCTGTCTGTCTCTGTGTGCTTTTTATCCTGTGCTTCATAATACGGCATATTCAGCATTCCCCGGTTGTTGCGGTGAATCCTGAGTCTTCCTTCATTATGAAGATCATATCCTTTCTTCCGTTCTGATCCGAAAAAAAGACCCCACGGTTTCGTGAGGTCTTGAAAACAGCTTAAGCTTAGCGGCTTTGATTTACCAGCCCTGTGTGCCGTGTCCTGAATAGTGGAATAAGAGCGCATCCCAATTGCCCTGGATAGTTGCATCATCAGCGTTCTTTACGGTCTTCCAGTACTTATAAACCTCAGCGCAGCCGCTTGCACTGACACCGTGAAGGCTAACTGCCCAGCTGGGAAGTCCTGTCACTACAGCAGATGCGGGAGCTACAGGAGCAGCCTGAACCTGTGCTGCAGGCTGGGTCTGTGCCGCAGGAGTCTGTGCTGCAGGCTGGGTCTGTGCTGCAGGTGTCTGCGCTGCCTGTGCTTCTGCAGGCTTTGCTGCATCTGCGGCGGCCTTCTGTGCTGCAATCTGGGCAGCAGCCTGCTGTGCCTGTGCAAGAGAAGCCAGTGCAGCTGTATTTGAAGCAGCTACGGGTGCTGCCTGTACAACAGGTGCAGGAGCGGAAGCATTCGGATCCGCAACCGTGGTAGCGGTTATCGCAGGTGTTGGAAGAGATGCCTTCTTTGCCTTAATTGCTTCTTCACCGACACTGTCCGGAAGGTAAATCGCTGTAAACGTGGTATTTGTTGTAACATTCCTTAAGGACTTGTCAAATCCGCAGAAAGTATGACCGCCTATCAGCGGAACCGCAGGGGCAGTTACATTGGAGCCTGCCGGAACGTACATTCCCGAGTTATTGCCATTGCAGATAAAATTCACGAATACCTGCGGATCATCTGCCATGGCAGGTACCGATACAGAAAGTACGCAAGCCGCTGTCAGGATTCCGGCGATCAGTTTTTTAATTGTATTTTTCACTTATTTCATCTCCTTTTACTGTACTTGATCATCTGATCTGATTGAAATTTGCGCTACCCATTATAGTTTGAATGAACAGTCTAGTCAACGCCTAATTTGTCAAGCTGCTGCTTTGAAACAAACTCCGCAAAGAATCCCTTCTTTTCCATCAGCTCATCATAGGTGCCCTCTTCCACTATCCTGCCCTCGTCAAGGCAGATTATCCTGTCACAGTTTTTGATGGTTGAAAGCCTGTGAGCCACCACTATCCTGGTACATTTCAGGGCATCAAGGGAATCCGACACATGCTTCTGGGTGATATTGTCAAGGGCACTTGTGGCCTCGTCAAATATGAGGATTTCCGGCTTCTTGCAGATGGCACGGGCAATCATGAGACGCTGGCGCTGTCCCCCGGAAAGTCCGCTGCCTCCCTCGGAGATTAAGGTATTCATTCCCATGGGCATCTGCCTGATGTCTTCCGCGATACCCGCAAGCTCTGCAGCCTCCCAGGCATCCTCAAGGGTGGCCTGCGGAGAAGAAATGACTATATTATAAAGGATATTACCCACAAACAGCCTGCTGTTCTGCATCACTGTACCGATATGGCGTCTGACGGATCTTACGTCAACGGATGAGATATTGTTTGAATCAAAAAAGATACTGCCCTTTTCAGGCTTTTCAAATCCCAGAATAAGCCTGACAAGAGTTGATTTCCCGCACCCGGAATGCCCTGTTATTGCCACGTACTCGCCGGGGCTGACCTTGAATGAAATGTCCTTCAGCACATATGAGCTGTTTTCACTGTAGCGGAAGGAAACATTTGCCAGCTCCACGGATCCCTTAAGTGTTTCGACGATGGGCAGGTCGGAGGAATCCTCCGGAGCTTCGGAAAGAAGAGGTGATACCAGATCAAGCAAAGGTCCGATACGCACGATCTTCTGTGCTATCGCCGCTGATGCAAGAATGGCGGCACTCATCTGGCCGTAGGCTACATTGAAAGCCATATAATCATCATAGCCGATACCGCTTTTTTTACCCAGGTTAAAGAATAATATCGTCCCCAGTATCCCGGTCACAGTGATGATCGCGGGAAGCGCCTGAAGCAATGCGGGACGGTTGTAGGCAGGCCGGGAATAGCGGGAGTATTTTGAAGCCCATTTAGCAAAGGCGCGGTTTTCCGCTCCCGCAAGCTTGATCTTTTGTATCCCGGCAAGCATTGAGGTCACTGTTCCGGAAAGCTCAGCATTGGCCTCCGTCTTTTCCTTTTCATAACGAAAGGTGACAGCAAAAGCAATGATGGTAAAAAGCATTTGTGCAAACACCGTCAGAAAGGCCGGGGTCACAAGGATTCCCGCATACCTGGCGATCTGGAACAGATATATCAGGGACAAAAGACAGGTCAGCCCCGAGCCTGCAACAGCAAGTGTCAAAAGCTCGGCCAGCTCGCGAATGGAGCTGACCCTCACTGCCAGATCACCGGAATTGTAGTGTCTGAAAAATGGTGCAGGCAGATTCATCGTCCTGGCGTAGACCGCCGATTCGGCATATACCCCCATCTTGATGGAAATCCTTCCCATCAGAAGGCTGCGGCAGGCATTTAATAAAAGAGCCGAAACCATCACTCCCAGAAGCAGCGCCGCTATGGGAGCGATCAAACTGCTGTCGCCTGAGGGAACCACAAGACCGAACCCCAGCTTGTTTGCCCAGGGCGGCAAAAGCCCGGTAAGGGCTGCGGCAAGGGCTGCAAGGAAGACAGTGATATAGTCGAACGTATCAAGGGAACCTGCCATGAAGCGGAGCAGATCCTTTTTTCCAAGCCTTCCTGCAGGCAGGGAACGGTAAAAAAACTCTGCTTCCTCTTCAAAAAGCTCCCTGTTTTTCTTCGTGACCTTTTTCTTTATTCCGTCAAACGGATCAATATAATAGTAACCGCCGAGATCTGCCGGGATAAGTGCGGCGTATCCCCCGTTTTTGAGCTTTCCAAGCATAGGCCCGAAAACCTTTTTTTCCCAGTCATCCTTTAAGCTCACGGTCCTGTGCATGACGGCATATGGCCGGCAAAGATACTCAAGCCGTTCCTCCATCCCGGAGACACTCTTTGGAACCTTTCCTGCCTTATACCCGTAATATTTAAGGCAAAGCCCGACTGAGCGGTCTGCAAGCTCCCTGCTCTCATCGAATCCCGCGCTGAAAGAACCTGCCGCTCCTATGCCTGTAGCAAGCTTTTCAAAGGCCTGAATTTTAATCTTTTCATCAAGACGGCTTCGTATATTGATCTGTGATTCAAAAAAATCCCTGTTTTCCAAATCAGCCACTCCTTATGAGCTTTGCATATACACTGTCTGCTGCCATGAGTTCTTCATGTGTTCCCCGTTCCTTGATCCTGCCCTTTTCCATCACTATGATCTCATCACAGTTTCTCACCGTGCTGAGCCTGTGGGCAGCTATGATGCAGGTGATACCGCGCTCCCTGATATTACTCAGGATGGCTGCCTCTGTCTCGGCATCCAGCGAGCTCGTTGCCTCATCAAGGATGATGATGGAAGGATCCTGTGCCAGGGTCCTGGCTATCTCCAGACGCTGGAGCTGCCCTCCGGAAAAGTTTTTTCCCTGAGGCTCGATC
>CADCQV010000121.1 GCA_902803625.1 uncultured Lachnospiraceae bacterium | reverse complement strand
TGATCGGGATATTGTCAATCTTACTGCAGGAAGAAAAGACAACGGCTCCTGAACTGGCGGAAAGGTTTGAAGTATCCCGCAGGACGATAAACCGGGATATTGAAGATCTTTGTAATGCAGGGATTCCAATAAGGACTTCGCAAGGTACAGGCGGCGGTATCAGCATTATGGACGGATACCGGATGGACAGGACGATCCTGACATCTAAGGATATGCAGATGATCCTTGCAGGGCTGCGGAGTCTGGACAGCGTTAGCGGGAGCAGCTATTACGGTCAGCTTATGGAGAAGATTCAGACGGGATCCTCTGAGTTTATCAGTGGCAGGGATTCGATACTGATCGATCTGTCTTCATGGTATCGGGATTCACTGGCTCCGAAGATAGAGACTATACAGGATGCGATCGGGTTAAAGAAGACCATCAGGTTTCAGTACTATTCACCCGGAGGGGATACAGAAAGAATAATTGAGCCATATTTTCTTATTTTCAAATGGACAAGCTGGTATGTATATGGCTATTGCCTTTTGAGGAATGGTTTCAGACTGTTTAAGCTGAACCGGATGGATAGTATCACGCATGTTGCATCCTATGAAGGGAATCGTGAGGTTCCGCTGCCGGATCTGTCAAGCAAAAAGGTCTTTCCTGCAAAAGACAGGGTGAAAGCAGTGTTTGATCCTTCAATGAAGTGGCATCTTGTGGAAGAGTATGGCGTAGATTCTTTTTCGGAAATGGATGACGGAAGGCTGTTATTTGAACATGAGTATGCTGACGATGAGGGATTGCTTGCCTGGATACTTTCATGCAGGGATAAGGTGACTGTTATTAAGCCGGAGCGGATCAGGGAAAAGCTCTGTCAGATAACCACTGAAATAGCAAGAAAATATGAAGGAGACAGGAAATGAAAAATATAGCGTTGGTTGTGATAGACCTTCAGAATGATATTACGAAGAATTATAAAAAGATCATAGGACAGGTAAATGAAGCGATCAATTGGGCAATGGCAAAAGAGATGCATATCATCTATATCAGGCACTACAACCTGTCAGAAAAGACAAGAACATTTAAGCCGGATACGAAAGGCTCTGAACTGGTTCCTGAACTTAAGGTCGTGTCAGAGAATGTTTTTGAAAAGTCCAGGTCCAATGCATTAACAAGTGAAGCGTTTGCCGGTTTTGTTGAGAAAAACGGCATAGAAGAGTTTTATATCACCGGTGCTGATGCAACCGGCTGTGTCAAGTCAACAAGCTATAATCTGGCGAAGGCAGGATACAAAGTGCACGTGATATCTGACTGTGTAACGAGTTATGATCTGAAAAAGCTGGATGAGATGTTTAAGTACTATGCTGATAAGGGCTGCGAAGTATTGACGCTTAAAGAGTACAGGAGTGAAAAGGAGGACAAGACATTATGAGGTTGGATGGTTTTGGATTATTGGTCGAAGATATGGCGAAGATGATCCGCTTTTACAGGGATGTACTTGGATTTGAGATCAGGGAGGCAGAGGACAGCTCCAATGTATATCTTGTGAAGGACGGAACGCTGTTCCTTTTATACGGCAGGAAAGATTTTGAAAAGATGACAAGCCGCCGGTATGAATATGTTAAGGGACTGAATGGCCATTTCGAGATCGCTCTTTATGTCGATACCTTTGATGAAGTAGATACGGTTTACAGGAATGCGGTAGAGAACGGTGCCGCACCGGTACTCCCGCCTGAACTCGAACCGTGGGGCCAAAGAACCTGCTACATTGCGGATCCGGAAGGAAATCTTATCGAGATCGGTTCCTGGAATAAACCATTTGAAGAGAAGGATGCAGGGAGATAAAGGAGAGTTCGAAGTCAACGGGGAAGTCACTGAAAACCGTCCCCGTTGACTCCTGACTAAAGTGAAAGGGAGAGCTGAAAATATGGAGTATATCAGAGTTACAAAAGAAAATCTGGAAAAGGAACACATCTGCTGTGCGATTTCCAATAACAAGGATGTGCAGGTTTCTTCAAAGAAAGCCTGGCTGGCTGACAGATTTGATGAAGGACTTGTTTTTCTGAAGAGTGTGGAGCGTGGCAAGTGCTTTATCGAATATATTCCTGCGGAAAACGCTTGGATTCCTATCGAGGCAGATGGATATATGTACATTGACTGTCTGTGGGTATCCGGCGCTTTTAAGGGACACGGCTATTCTTCTGAATTACTTGAAGCTTGCATAAGT
>CADCQV010000120.1 GCA_902803625.1 uncultured Lachnospiraceae bacterium | reverse complement strand
TAAGGGGCGATCACTATGTGACACTGGTGGTTCAGGTTCCTACGGGTCTTACCTCCAGCGCAAAGGATCTCCTGAAGCAGTTTGATTCACTTACCGGGGACTCTCTCCATGAGGTGGAGAAAAAGACCGGCAGCGGAGACGGAAAAGATAAGAAGAAAAAGAAGAAGGGGCTGTTCTGAGCCCCTTTTTTTCATTATAATAGAGGAAAAGGAGGCAGGGACCGTATGCATGCATTAGAAGAAGAGTTAAAAACCATAGATGATATTTATGCACTTCCGGATGGCGTGAGGGCAGAGCTTATAGACGGTGTTATTTATGATATGGCAACGCCGTCAATCAGTCATCAAAGGATTTCGGGGGATTTTTTTGCTGATATAATCAGCTATATTCGCTCAAATAACGGAAATTGTGAGGCTCTATATGCTCCTTTTGCTGTTTTTCTGTTTAATGACGAATATAACTATGTTGAACCTGATATCGCTGTTATCTGTGATAAAGGTAAGCTTGACGATAAGGGTTGTCACGGAGCACCTGATTTTATCATTGAAATTGTCAGCCCTTCCAGCACAAATATGGATTATATGATCAAGCTGTTCAAGTACCGCAGTGCGGGAGTAAAGGAATACTGGATAGTTGATCCTATGAAAAAAGCTATCCGCACTTATCTTTTTGACAGGGATGAAACCAATGAATACACTTTTTCAGAGGAGATTCCTGTCGGGATCTATAATGATGATCTGAAATTGAAAGTTTATTGAAAGTTCCGGCTGCGCTTTAATGCGCCGAGTGCATCGACAGCCCGATGAAAAACAGGGAATCGAAATAAGAAAAAGGGGGATACTGACTTGAAAAAAACCGCACTTATTATGGCAGGAGGTCATGGGGAAAGGTTCTGGCCAAGGAGCCGGAGGAATCTTCCGAAGCAGTTCCTGTCCCTTACGGACGACGGAAAGACGTTGATACAGCTTACAGTTGAGCGTATCAGTGTTCTTGTTGAGAAGAAGGATATTTATATCTCCACCAATAAGGATTACGAGGATCTTATCCGTGAACAGCTTCCCGACATACCTCCCGATAATATCCTTTTTGAGCCGGTGGGGCGGAATACTGCACCCTGCATAGGAATGGCGGCGGAATTTGTTTCCAAAAGATACGAAGATGCAATAATGATGGTGCTTCCGAGCGACCACCTTATCAAGTATGCCAAGATGTATCAGGACACCTTGAACGACGCCTGTTCCATAGCGGAGCAGGGCTCCAACCTGGTGACCATAGGCATAACCCCGGACTTCCCGGAAACCGGTTACGGTTATATCAAGTTTGATCCAGATAATGCCTTTGAACGGGGTTATAATGTGCTGAACTTTACCGAAAAACCAAAGCTTGAGGTCGCCAAGGAATACATTGCCAGCAATCAGTATCTATGGAACTCCGGAATGTTCGTATGGAAGGCGTCCTCGATATTGGAGCGCTTTGAGAAGCTTATGCCGGATGTTTTCGAGCAGCTCACCATAATAAGGAACGCTATCGGCACATCCCAGCAGACAGACATCATAGAAAAGATCTTCCCCGAATTCCCTTCTATCTCCATTGATTACGGCATTATGGAGAAGTCTGATAATATATATACTATTCCCGGTTCCTTCGGCTGGGACGATGTGGGGAGCTGGCTCGCCATGGAGCGGATCAGAAAGACCAACGAATTCGGGAATATCATTGACGGCGACGTGATAACCATTAACACGAATGATTCCATAGTGGTGGGGAAGAATAAGCTGATAGCCTGTGTGGGCGTAAAGGATCTGGTGGTTGTGGACACCGATGATGCCACGCTTATATGCGCCAAGGATTCCACCAATGATATCAAGAAGATAATAGAGAATCTGAAGGTTTGTAACAGAAACGAGTATCTGTAGGCTCTTTACGTTCGCATCCCGATGGGCTTTGGACAGTAGCATTACGGTTCTGTCATTCTGAGCGAAGTTGTGTCATTCTGAGCGAAGCGAAGAATCTGTATGATCAGGTTCTGTCATTCTGAGCGAAGCGAAGAATCTTTTACTTTCGGAGGGAAGATCCTTTCTGTTGCTTCGCAACCCCTCGCCGGGGCGGCATCCCACATCTCCGATGTGGGCTATGCGTCGCTGGCGCTCAGGATGACAAAGTGACGGCAGAGGATGACAAAGCGTCGGCACAGGATGACAAAGTTCTAAATCACGTTGCGGAAGCAAAAAACTTATTGTATTTAAATTAGTACAATAAT
>CADCQV010000119.1 GCA_902803625.1 uncultured Lachnospiraceae bacterium | reverse complement strand
GAGCCTCGTCCACAAGTATATCCGCTTTATTTGGCTTAACATAGTAAAGATACGAGATCATCCGTCTCATTGCCTTAGGACTCCCCAATATCTTTGCTATTTCTGAACCAAGTTCTTCCTGAAAGCCAAGATCCTTTATCATGCTGACAAGTTCATCTCTGGTCCTGCTCCATTCCAACTGTTCCGGTGTCATATGATGATCCCTTCAAGATGATCGCATTCATGCTGAATGATCTGCGCTGTCCAGCCTTCAAAGATTGATGTTTGCGGCTGGAATGACTCGTCCAGATACTTCACTTTTATCTTCTTAAACCGCTTTGTTCTCCTTGTTCCTTCAAGAGAAAGGCATCCTTCTTCGGTATCAAATGGCTGGAACTTCTGAATTATAACCGGATTTACCATGACAATATCTATCATGCCTGTTGATACTATAATTATCCTTTTCTTATATCCGATCATATTGGCAGCCATTCCAACACAGCAATCCCTGTTTGCTTCAAGGGTATCATGAAGGTCGGTGATGACCTGCTTATCTTCTTCTGTTGCTTCATCGGATTTTTGTCCGAGGAATAAAATATCCCGAACAATCTCTTTTACCATTGCATTCCTCTCTATATCTGATGTGCTTCTCCGGAATCACAGGTTCCCACCGGATTACAATCTGATCTTCACCTCCACCTTTGTAGGCTCTTTCACATTTTCAATAAACATTTCCTCGTCCCGTTTTCCACCGATAACACTGCCATAGTGTACCGGAATAGCTATATCGGGCTTTATCTCATTGATAAGCCCGGCGGCCTGCTTTGCGTTCATTGTATAGGTGCCCCCGATAGGTACAAGGGCTATATCACACTTTACACCCTTTGCTTCTTTTGTGACATCAGTATCACCGGCGATATAGATGGCTTTTCTGTCTATCCTGAGGATATAGCCAACCCATCCTGCGCCTTTCGTGTGGAACGGCTTTAAGGTGTTGTATGCCGCAACCGTATCGAATTCAAGCCCATCTACTTCATAGAACGCGCCCTGCTTAACAGAAACAACTCTCCGCATCTTACCGGATATACTACCAATCTTGTTTTCCATCTTTTCCGGAATGATGAGCGCCGTATTATCTCCGACAATCTTAAGGATATCCTCCGGAGAGTAATGATCATAGTGTGACTTATGAGCACTGGTTTTTCACAGTGCCATAAGTCAACGAACGGATTTGCATTAGCAAATACGTGAGTCTCTATGTTATGAAGATATAATCCGCATCATGAGGCTCTTCCTTCATCTCATAGGGATCAATATAGATCGTTCCGATCCTGTCTCTTATCCTTATGCTGTTGTTGATGAATACTTCGATATTCTCTGTCATTGCACGCTCCTCTTTCCATCACACTATTATATCCGCTTCCTTACACCCGGAGACCGCCATCAGATCTGCCGGGGACAGTTCTATCTGGTATCCAACCTTACCTGCGCTGACGAAAACCTTCTCAAACCCGGAAGCACCCGCCTGGATAAATGTAGAAAACTGCTTTTTCATCCCTATAGGAGAGCAGCCTCCATGAACATAGCCAGTGAGCGGCAGCAATTCCTTCTGTTTTATCATACTTATGGCCTTCTCCCCGGAGACCTTTGCTGCTTTCTTCAGATCAAGTTCCTCTTTAACCGGGACTATGAAAACATAATATGCCCCGGACTTTCCTTGTGTTACAAGGGTTTTAAACACCTTTTCAGGGTTCTCGCCAAGTATTTCTGCTATCTGTTCCCCGCTCATTGTGGGATCCGGTTCATAGGAATGGCTTTCATAAGTGATCTTCTTCCCGTCCAGAACCCGCATTACGTTTGTCTTATCCCTGTTTTTCATTAAAGCCTGCTCTTATTCTTAAACCACTTATTTACCGTCTTTATCTCTTCAATATATCCCTCGTCTTCATTTGGGGTTTCCAGTATAAAAGGCAAGTTCTGCAGTGCCGGATGCATTACAATCCTTTTCATTGCTTTCATCCCTATGAATCCCTTCCCAAGCTTTTCGTGCCTGTCCTTATGGGATCCACGTTCATTCTTGCTGTCGTTAAAGTGTACTGCCTTTAGTTTTGATAGTCCTATTACCTTATCAAATCGCTGCAATACCCCATCAAGGTCGTCCACAATATCATAACCGGCATCCCAGATATGACAGGTATCAAGGCACACGCCGGCTTTATCTTTATATTCCAGTCTGTCGAGTATCTCTTTCAGTTCCTCAAAGGTCCCGCCTACTTCAGACCCTTTTCCTGCCATGGTTTCAAGAAGAACGGTAGTGCTCATGTCTTTATTCATTGCACTGTTTAAGGCATCTGCTATTTCCCCGATCCCCGTTTCCGTTCCCTGTCCTGTATGGGATCCCGGATGAAAATTGTATAAGTTTCCCGGAACCATTTCCATGATCTCCAGATCCTTTTTCAGCATTTCACATCCGTTTTTCCGGGTTTCCCCGTTAGATGAGCAGAGATTCATGGTGTAGCTTCCATGGGCGACCAGAGGACCGAACCCTTTACTGCTTACATATTCAAGAAGTGCTTCAACATCCTCTTTTATTATTGGTTTCGATTTTCCGCCTCTGGGATTTCTTGTGAACCATGCGAAGGTATTTCCGCCAAAAACTGTCATGGTCTTTCCCATGGCTTCATATCCATCAGTAACAGAAAGATGACATCCGATGTATATCATTTCCTCTTCCTACCGTATTTCTCTTTTCCGAGAGCAATGCTCTTCATAAGGAAGGCCATGTTTTGTGCAGTTCAGTATATCATTACCCTGCAGTTAAGCTTTCCTTTTTTGCTGTGCCCAAGTTCCTCGGAGAAATCAAATCTTCCGTATCCTCTTGCACTCACTACATCTCCTGCTTTCAATACCTTTGCGTTTTCCGTACAAATAATTCCGTTAAGATGCACATATCCTGCCGGAAATAATTCCAGTATGCCCTGCCTTGAAAGGTTGAATACCTTTGCCGCTACTGCATCGATCCTGGGGGAAGACACCTGGATGATCTTTTCCTTCTTTTCGGGAAGAAATATGTTGCCCAGTTCTTCGGTGACACTTACCTTTACAGAAGTATGCTTTACTTTATTTAGATTCTCAATTACAAAATCTGACAGGCTGTCTTTGCAGAATACACAAGCTTCCTTACCTGTCACAAGGATATCCCCGAGCATCTCCCGTTTGATCCCGAGGTTCATAAGTGCTCCGAGAAAATCCCTGTGATTCAGATCATCTGCAAACTTACTCATAACAGGCTGTATGGATAAGATCGATATTGGGAAATCCTGCTCATATCCAAGGTTTTCCTTATTCCCGAACCTTATCATTCTGCGCTCCGCTCCTTCATATCCCCCATAAACAGATGGAAAGGCAAATTTTAGTTCATTTTCATGTTCATAAAACTCAGTTATTTCCGCGATAGTGAGGAAATTCGTGAACGTATACTGTCCGCTCTGATAGCTTCTATCCGCAAGATCCTTAAGTCTGTTAATTATTTCGTCCATAGTTCAAAAAAATTGTGATCTCAAGACCGGCAATCACTCAATAACATATCGCCGGCCGTTTTCCTTCAGCCACTTGTCCCACTTATAATAATCCGGATAAACCCTGAGCACTTCGGCATAGAATTTATCAGAATGGTTCATATGCTTTCTGTGGCATAGTTCATGGACAATAACGCTATCCACCACCTGTGGCGGTGTAAGCATCAGGAGGCAGTTGAAATTTAGGTTTCCCTTTGCACTGCAGCTTCCCCATCTCGTTCTCTGGTGCTTTATTGTGATCCTGCCATAGGTGACACCGATCTTTTCGGCATAATATGCGACTTTATCCGGAATATATCTCTTCGCATCCTCCTGTAGAAAGCGGATCTCGTTATCAGATAATGACAAAATATCAGTTTCCGGGGTATCAGAAATCTTTTTCAGCTGCTTTTTAACCCAGTCTTCATTTTTCTCGATGAAAGATCTGATATCCGCTATGGAGGCACGCATGGGAACTCTGACAATAACCTTACCGTCACGCTTTACTTCCAGCGAAAATGATTTTCTTTTGGATCTTATGATTTCCGGCTCAAAATTCCCCATTTCTTCATATCCCACATTAGTACCTTGATCTATTCTGAGACGATATTCCTCATTTCTTTCTCAAAACAAAATCCAGAGCAAACGGAAGCCCCTCCTGCTTTCCGGAATGAGCCGAATTATCCAGAGTTATATGCCTTTTCTTGGCCTCTTTGAACAAAAGATCATTGATATCAAAAAGATCCATAGTTCCGAACGAATCCAGGTCGAATCCTCTATTTTTAAGCAATAACTCCGTTGTTATAGAATAGCCATCCTCGCGGCTTTCTAAATATGCTGTCAGGTCAGATACTATCCTCTGCTTATCTTCCGTACCATATTTTCTATCTGCGAGAGGTATGCTCCATTCTTCATCTGGATCAATCCTGAAACATTTTTCATCGACACCCTCATTTATAAGCAGTTCACCTACAGAAAAAAGCGTATCTATAAGTAATGCTTCCAGTGGGCATCGCTTATGCTCATTTTCAAAAAACTGTATGTTGCTTCCATTATACCTCGAAAGGTGTATCCCATCAGAAATACTGAAGCTTTGCCGGTATCCATCAAGAATATCCACACCAATTTCCGAAGGACTCAATAATTCCGCCAGACCTCTATAGAGATTAATATCTGAAAGGATACCTTTGATTTCATCAATAATGCTTATATTTACTGTCAGCGGCTTTTTCCCGACACCTTTAGCGTTTTCCGAATTATGGAAACAGTCTACCTTGCCATCAGAATAAACCGTAATGCTATTTTGTGGAGTAAACCAGGCATCGCAAAGCTCATATCTGAAGAGTATCCCTTTTGTCAAGGAATAAAATCCATCAACAATTCGCAGCAGAGCCTCTGATATATGCGATCTGCATTCATTTACCAGCTTCTCAGGTATACCATAAAACGCCTCTGCTATCCCAGCGGCTATGCAAGTAAGAGTATCACAGTCTCCACTCAGGGACACAGCATTTCTGACTACATCCTCGAAATCAGTTCCTTCAAAGAAGGCTGTCAACGCTTCCGGTACTGTCT
>CADCQV010000118.1 GCA_902803625.1 uncultured Lachnospiraceae bacterium | reverse complement strand
GACATCATCACGATCCCCAGAGCTGACAGCGTAAAGACCAGAAATAGCAGTATGGGGAAGATATCATTTATCCTGTTTCTGCCCCGCATATTCATTGGCTGCTTGAAGAAGCTCCTTTCACGGTGATAGTGATCTCCGGTGGTATCCTGCTGCCTGTGATCTTATAGTCCACAAGAAAAAGATCCTTGTCATAGCTAAGGCCGTAGACTCGTTCCACATAATCAAGGTTTTTCGGATATCTGCCTGTGGTTGCATAGCAGTAGGTGACGTCACGCTGCAATGCCCGTAAAAGGCTTTCCTTCTGTCTCTCGGTATTGCCTCTGGAGGCAAGATTCACCGAGAGAAGAAACAGCACCATAATAAGGGCAAAGCTTATGATAGTGAATACTGTTTTATTATCAGTGTTTTCGTTTTGCTTCATATAGACGATACCATTCCGAGGAAGGGTATGATGACCGACATAAGTATGGCCCCTATGATGAGGGACAGGGATACTATCAGCACGGGCTCGATGGCTCCGAGGGCTCTGTCTATGCTGTTATCAATGTTTTTCTGTGAAAGATCGGATATCTGCTGCATTACCGTGTCCGAGGATCCGGTGCGGTTTCCTATCGTCATCATTCTGGCGGGTACACCGGAGAGGATCCCGGCTTCCTTCAGCGCTTCATCGAAGGGAGCGCCCTCATCCAGCCTTTTTTTGCAGTCCTCGATCTTTCGCCTGAAAATATCATCATCTATTATCCCGGAAACCATTTCTATACCGAAGTCGGCGGAAAAGCCGGAGCGGAGGGCAAGAGCCAGACCGTCCGAGAAACGGCTCAAGGAAATATCATTCCTCAGCTTCTGAAAGAATCTGAAATTGGAAAGGAAAGAGAGTCCGCTCTTCCGTCCCTTTTCGGTTCGGAGACAAATTATAATAAATACAAGGAACAGTACCAGTATGACGACCACGGCTATGGAATACTTCCTGATGGCGTCACCGGCATCAAACATTATTCCCGCAAAGCCTGTCATCTCAGTGCCGAGCTGCCTGAATACCTGCCTGAATACCGGCATTACCTGCAGTAACAGAACAAGGATTACAACGAGGATCATGCCTGACATAACAATGGGATATGTTACTGCCTGTCTGATGGAACGGCTGATCTCCTCCTCCCTCGTGTAGTGGATGCGGAGAGCCTCCATAACATTGTCAAGTGTTCCGGTTTCCTCACCGATACGTGTCATTTTCACCACATAGGAGGGAAAGACACCGGTACTTTCCATTGCATTATTCAGATAACCGCCTTCCTCCAGCTTTGCCTGTAAGTCAAAATATAGCTTTTTTTCCTCCGGTGATGCCTCGGAATCCTCTCCCATCATATGAAGTCCTTCGATGGAGGAGATGCCTGATTTTATGATCATGGCCATCTGGCCGCAGAAATAGGATAGATCGGTGTTGCTTAGCTTTTTCATGTTTTGAAGGATCCCTTCATTAATACTCGTATTCGTTATTTTATCACGTTCGGGCTTTATTTGAAAGGGGCAATGGGATGTTCAAAGTCATCCTGAGCGAAGCTTCCGTGTCATCCTGAGGAGCGAACGCGACGAAGGATCTTCTCGCACCGGCTTCCGGCAAATGTCATCCTGAGGAGCGAACGCGACGAAGGATCTTTCCACCGGATTCTCTATCCGTGTCCCGGCTTGCTAACTGTTTTTTTCGCGCTACGATCCCGCTAAGCTCATCCTTCGTCTTATAGCAAAATTTTGCTCGGCGCTGTTCCGCTCTTGCGTATTTATTCTTTGAATAACAGACATTTCACAAACGCAAGAGCGGCCTTCGCACTCGCAAAATTTATAAGCCTCGGATTCGCTAAGCGGGACGTGCTGATTGCTCAAAAAACAGTTATCAATCCGGGACACGACGAAGGAAAAGGTAAATAAGAAATGAAAAACGGCTCAATCCCGGTTATGGCAAGGGATTGAGCCTTTTCACTTTCCGCGCATGAGGTTGATACTTAAAGGAACTCGATTATTTCCCATTTTGCCTGTCCGACAAGCTCAACCTTTACCCTTGTCCCCGGCTCTAAAAGCTTCCCTATTGCATAATAATACGCGGCAATATCCCGGCCGTCATCCGCCTTTATGAGGTAAATATGCTCACTTGAGACTCCGGGTCCCACAACTGTTCCTGTTGCGGTGCGCCCTTTGCCGGCATCTGTTCCGCCGGTTGCTTCCATCATTTCTTCATCATTAACTGTCCTATTTTCATCTGCCATTGTCATATCCTCCTTTGTGAAGTTCCTTTTGATTTATAATACGTACTCAGCTTCCGGAAAGGAAAGGAAATTGTATATTCGGTTGTTTTTGATGTTTATCCGGTATAAAAATATAGAAAGTGAGAAAAGGCACCTCCGGGTGCTTTTTTCATCGTCTTGGAGGTACAATTATGAAGCTGACTGGTGAATTAAAGAAACAGGTAGAAAAAACAGATGACAGGGATGAGAAAGTTACTCAAAACTTTGTTTTGCCCCCTGATCGGAGCAACGAACCATGAAAACAGGCATCTGCTTCGGCAGGTGTTTCGCAAATATTAATTATTATTATTTTTGCGAACCATAAAGCCATCTTGCAATATCAATAATTTTTATCCCTTCATACTGGCTTTCCTCATGTTTTGTTCTGGCTATCAGCAACTTTGGATAAGCATCCTTTATACTCAAAAGAGATGAAACCTCCCTATTAAAGGTATCTTCTCTGGAAATATCATCCGATACCTGAATGTAGGTCTTTTCACCTTCTTTGATTGCGACAAAATCCACCTCTTTTTCATATAGTTTTCCTACATATACTTCGTATCCACGTCTAAGAAGTTCTATTGCAACTATATTTTCATAGAGGTGCCCATAATCAGCATTCTTTGTTCCTATCTCAGAAAAACGGAAAGCAAGATCGGACAGGTAGTACTTCTTATCTGATTCCAGATACCTTTTTCCCTTTATGTCATAACGTTGAATGGGATAAAAAAGGAAAGATCTGCAAAAGTAATTCATATATGCCCCTACAGTCTTATCATTAGTCTTGTAAGTGCCTGAAGTCAACTTAGACGCTACATTTCTTATTGAAGTTTGATTACCCACATTATCCATAAGGTAATTTCCGATCATTATCAAAAGATCTTCATTTTCTATCTTGAACTTTTTTACAATGTCCTTTGTAATAGTTGTTCTATAAATCCCATTAACGTATTTTCTGGCATCTTCTTCCGTTTTATAAAGATACGCACCTGCCATTCCGCCTTTTTTTACATACGAGTCAAAGGCTTCATCTATATCATTTGAAGAGTAGTACATAAGATACTCATTAAATGAAAATGGGTATAAGCTTATCTCATAAACCCTTCCGCCAAACAATGTAGCCAGATCACTTGATAAAAGAAATGCATTTGATCCTGTAAGGTAAATATCATAAATTTCTTCTTCATAAATGCTGTTGATTACACGTTCAAATCCTTCACACAATTGTATTTCATCAATAAAAAGATAATTGGTCTTATCTTCAACATACTGCTGCTCTACATAGTCATAAAGCTTGTCTGCATCCAAAAGTTTTTCGAACTTCTTTAAGTTCAGCTTGATCCGGACGATATTAGCCTTATCATCAGCAGATATCATATCTATGAAGGCGTCCATTAATTTGGATTTACCGCTCCTTCTTACACCGGTTATTACTTTCAAATCCGGAACATTCTTTACAGCTAAAAGCTTATTTAAATAATATTCCCTTTTTATAAGTTTCATCGTGATTTCACCACCTTTGCCTAATTGTATTCCTTTTCGCATTTTTAATCAATTCTCAAATTTGCGAAATGAAAAGCTGTTTTGAAGCCCATGTTTATACAATCTTAATTCATTGACGGATATTTTTATACTGTCTTTATCTGAAATGAAGTTTAATAAGAATATGAGCGATCAACGGATTAAGATCAAGATAACCACATTTCAGATCATCATATTTGCCTTTGCTCTTACCATACTTATGGGTTCCGCACTCTTAAGTCTGCCCGTTTCAACAAATGACGCATCCGGGGCCTCCTTTTTCGATGCTCTGTTTACATCAACCTCGGCTGTCTGCGTTACAGGTCTCGTAATAAGGGATACCTGGAATTACTGGTCCCTGTTCGGAAGGACCGTCATACTGCTTTTGATCCAGATCGGAGGGCTGGGGATCGTAACTGTTGCGCTTCTCATATTCATGCTGTCCGGCAAGAAGATATCCCTTACCCAGAGACTTGTCATGAAAGACGCCATTTCCGCTGACAGGGTGGGCGGGATAACGAAATTAACCTCGTTTATATTAAAGCTCACTCTTTTCTTTGAAATATCCGGCGCTTTGATCTTATATCCGGTTTTCTCAAAGGAATTCGGAAGTGTAAACGGTCTTGGATATGCCATTTTCCATTCCGTTTCTGCTTTCTGCAACGCAGGCTTCGATCTGATGGGTTCATACGGCGATTACTCCTCCCTGTGTCCGTATAAGGATAATATGGTCATAAATCTTGTCATAATCTCACTGATAATAAGCGGAGGTCTCGGATTTATGACCTGGAAAGAAATAAGTATTAACAGATGGAAATGGCACCGGTACAAACTCCAAAGCCGGTCGGTACTCTTTATGACCCTTCTTTTGATAACAGTTCCGGCTTTATATCTGTATTTGGCCGAATATGGAACGCTTCCTCCACAGGAAAGGCTGCTTGCATCCCTTTTCCAGTCCGTTACTACGAGAACGGCGGGATTTAACACACGGGATCTGAACAGCTTAAATGATAACGGAAAGATGATAATGATCATTTTGATGCTTATAGGCGGAGCCCCCGGATCAACTGCCGGGGGAATGAAGATCACAACGATTATAGTATTGGTTGCATCTGCTTTTTCAACATTCAGGGACAGTGATAGCACTTCTTTATTCAGACGGACCGTAAAAAACGAGATCATAAAAAAAGCTGCCGCATTGTTCTTTATGTATTCGGTTTTATTTTTATCGGCTGCGATGATCATAAGCCAGACGGAAAAACTTCCAATACTGACCTGTCTTTTTGAGACAGCCTCTGCTATCGGTACTGTAGGGCTGTCTCTGGGAATAACACCCTCGCTCTCGTTCCTGTCCAAAGCGATACTCATATTTCTTATGTTCTTCGGAAGAGTAGGGGGATTAACGATAATATTCGCCACAATAACATATAGACCTGCACTGGGGGAATACCCTTCGGAAGATATATCCGTAGGATGATCCGTAAAAGAGGAGAAATAGAAAAATGAAAACGGTATTAGTGATCGGAATGGGAAGGTTTGGCAAAAATGCCACCATAAGGCTCAGAGAACTGGGGCATGAGGTAATGGCGGTGGATATTCGGGAAGAGCGCGTTTCAGATTCTCTGGAAATAGCTTCAAATGCCATAATCGGTGATGCCACAAGCAAAGCGTTCCTTGAAACCCTTGATGTAAAAGACTATGACCTTTGCATAGTGACCATCGGTGACGATTTTCAATGCTCCCTTGAAGCAACATCTTTGCTTAAGGAATTGGGAGCCCGGAAGGTTGTATCCAGAGCTTCGAATGATGTCCAGAAAAAATTTCTCCTTCGCAACGGAGCGAACCATGTGGTATATCCCGAGGAACAGGTTGCACACTGGGTGGCTATCAGGTACAGTTCGGACAGCATTTTTGATTATCTGTCACTGGAGGATGGCTATTCCATTGCAGAAATCGATGTGCCGATAAAGTGGACAGGACGGACCATAGGTGAGCTGGATGTCAGGAACAGGCATAAGATCAACATCATGGCCATCAAACGTAATGATAGAATGATGATGGATATAACATTAAATACACAGTTATCCGGTATGGACAGGGCACTGGTACTGGGAAAGTATGAGGACATTCAAAAATGCTTAAAAATCTGATCAGTATTATTCTTGGCGATCACAAAGGTTCTGATATAAGCGACCGCTCAGAGGACATCAAGGATATTTCTTTTATGTTCGTGACGGTGCTGCTCGCCACATTATTGGGAATTGCCTTTCACAGATTCGGATTCTCCGATGTCACGGTGATAGCCTGGTATATCCTGGCCGTTCAGATCATTGCCGTAAGAGTGCCCGGAATCCCCGTGAATGCTATCATTTCCCTGATATGTGTTGTTGTGTTCAATTTTTTCTTTACGGAGCCCCAATATACACTCTTTGCCTATGACTCCGACTACATCATGACCTTTACCGTAATGTTCATCGTTTCCTTTCTGGCAGGGCTGTTGGCGGATCAGCTCCGGAAGATGCTCAGGCAGGCAGAGGCTGACAGCGTCAGAACGCAGATAATGTTTGATACGAGCCTGCTTTTGAACAAAGCTGCAGATTACGAAGGAGTTGCCACCGTAACCGGAATGCAGCTTAAAAAACTGATAGGACGGAGCATTTTCATTCAATTATCAGATTCTGATAAAAAAACAAAGCTGTACTTCCCGGATGATTGTGAAAAAGAATTTGAGGCCGAGATCGAAACGGACTGTATTGCCTGGACTCTCTGCAGCGGAAAGGACGCAGGCCGCGGAACTAACATATATCCCTCCGCAAAGGGTGAGTACAAATCGCTCTCGATAAATGACCACACCTATGGTGTCATAGGTATCATGTCCGAATATGACTTATCCGATAAACTGACCGATGACATCATAAATGCGATATTGAGCCAATGCGAGCTTGCAATGGAGAATATCAGAGCGACAAATGAAAAGGAAGCGGAAAAGCTGAAAACACAGAACGAACGGCTGCGGGCAGATCTTCTCCGCAGTATTTCCCACGATCTGCGCACACCGCTCACTTCAATTTCAGGAAACTCAAGCGTGCTCCTCCAATCTGACAACAAGCTTGATCCGGAAACAACAAAGCAGCTCTATCAGGACATTTACGATGATTCCCAGTGGCTCATCAATCTGGTGGAGAATCTGTTATCCGTCAGCCGTGTTACAAACAGCGAATTAAAACTCAACCGCTCAGATGAGGTTCTGGATGATATAATCGATGAAGCAATGCATCATATAGATCACCATGCGGAAAATCATATCATAGAGGTTAAGAAGTCCTCCGAAATGATCCTTGTAAATGTGGATGTCCATCTTATAATCCAGGTGATAATAAATCTCATGGATAATGCCGTCAAGTACACTCCTGAAGGCTCTACCATACGCCTTGAAACGGAAAAGAAGGATGATAAGGTGATCGTAAAGGTAAGTGACAACGGACCGGGAATATCCGATGAGGAAAAAGCCCATATTTTTGAAATGTTCTATAATGGGAAAAAGGATATTTCGGATTCAAGAAGGAGTATGGGTATGGGACTTGCGCTTTGTAAATCGATCATAGAAGCACACGGCGGTGAGATCACCGTTACCTCAAACCGTCCGCGCGGAGCAACATTCCTGTTCACATTGCCTGAATCTATAAAGGTGGGAGAAAATGAATAACAAGACCAATATTTTAGTTGTCGAAGATGACCGCCAGATAAGAAAACTGATGTCTACAACCCTGTCCTCAAACGAGTACAGCATTGAATGTGCCTGTGACGGAGGCCAGGCCATCATGGCTATATCAACCAACAAATTCGATATTGTTCTGCTGGATCTCGGCCTGCCGGATATGGACGGAGAGATCGTCATAAAGAAAATACGCGAGTGGAGCGATATCCCGATCATTGTCATCAGTGCAAGAGGCGAGGATTCCGATAAGATATCCGCTCTTGATAACGGAGCGGACGATTATCTGACCAAGCCCTTTTCGATCGAGGAACTGATGGCACGTATCAGGGTAGCCCAAAGGAGGCTCTTAAATAAATCAGACGGCTCCGAATCGGTATTTCAAAACGGAGATCTGGTGGTGGATTATCCTGCCGGCACCGCCTACCTTAAGGGCAGGGAGTTATCCCTCACTCCTATAGAATACAAGCTGCTGTCGCTTCTGTCCCGAAACGCGGGGAAGGTCTTGACCCATACATATATAACTGATAAGATCTGGGGCAATTCCGTTGACAGCGATGTCGCTTCGCTGCGGGTTTTCATGGCATCACTCCGGAAGAAGATAGAGAAGGATACGGCCCATCCCGAATACATCCAGACCCATATCGGAACCGGATACCGAATGATCATAGTAAAAAAATGAGAATCTAAACAGATTTTTTTGGAGGTGGCATATGAAGAGAGCTGCAGTATGTGTGCTGACACTGTTCTTTACTCTTATATTATCGGCCGGTGCTTTTGCCGGCAATACGGCAGTGTTTACAAAGAGTGAGATAAGCGATGATGTGAAAAAAAGGATCACGGGTTTATCATACAAAAAGGACTGTACCGTTCCTTATGAGGATTTAAGATATCTTGTGGTTACTTATGTTGATTTTAACGGACAGGATAAAAATGGTGAGATAATCTGCAATAAGGCGATAGCCGATGACCTTCTGGATATATTCCGGAATCTATATAATGCACGTTACCAGATAGATAAGATACGCCTTGTTGACGAATATGGGGCGGATGATGACCTGTCCTGCCTTGACGATAATACTTCCTGCTTTAATTTCAGAACCGTTGAGGGGAGCAGCAGTCTTTCAAAGCATGCCCTCGGACTAGCGATAGATATTAACCCCTTCTATAATCCCTATGTGACCTACCCCAACGGAAAGATCAGGATAACACCTCCGGGCTCCGAAGTCTATGCTGACAGAAGCGCAGCATTTCCACATAAAATTGATAAAAACGATCTCGCCTATAAGGAATTTACCGCCCACGGCTTCACCTGGGGAGGAGACTGGAAGACCCTTAAGGACTACCAGCACTTCCAGAAGGCAAAGTGAGCGTGTTTTGTCTGTTGATCCGGTTTCGATGGGTTTTGCCCTATCGTATGGAGCCGTCACCATTGACTTATTTAGTAAAATTCGGTTATTATTTCACTGTGACCGGAGGTTCTCCGGAGAAGAGTTTGTTTACTATTTTAATATCATAAGGTGGGGACAAAATGTTTGGAAGAAGAAAAGAAAACACAGATAATAAAAACAGCGACAACGGGAAATATCTGTCATTTTACAAGGGTATCGGATCAATGATCGAGGTTATCGGCTTTGATACAAGAAACCTTCTGTGGATAGCA
Source organism: uncultured Lachnospiraceae bacterium (assembly GCA_902803625.1). GTDB lineage: Bacteria > Bacillota > Clostridia > Lachnospirales > Lachnospiraceae > NK4A144. Next base: position 7,795 of record CADCQV010000118.1, on the reverse strand, counting down.
AAGAAAAATGAAGAAGCCTTTGAAAAACTGGTTTCACAGAATCAGATGTCGGCGGATATTTCAGAACGCAATATGAAGTATGTTGAAAAGGCTGAAGAAGCAGTGGGTATGGTGACCGAGAGCAGTGAGCAGATCAATGAAAGGATCTCAATGGTGGAGTCGGAAGCCGACAATACTCTGGAACAGGTGACAGAGGGTCAGAGTACCGTAAAGGAAACCTATGATCTCTTGAAAAACGTGGAGAATACATTCAGGAACACTCAGAGCATCAATGAAGAATTGTCAAATTCCTCAAAGGAGATCCAGAAGAATATCCAGTATATCCAGTCCATCTCTTCACAGATCAATCTTCTGGCGCTGAATGCAAGCATCGAGGCTGCAAGGGCGGGAGAGCATGGACGGGGATTTGCCGTTGTTGCGGAAGAGGTCGGTAAGCTCGCTAAGGAAACGGCGGTATTTGTAAACGACATCGAAAAGATAATACAGGTTCTCGAAAATACAACAGCACAGGCAAACGCTTCCATTGAGGAGTCCTCTGCATCTATTGAGGAGCTTCATAAGATGATGAAGGACACCGTGAGGGTGCTGGACGGCTCACAGAATTCCATGAGCGTTATCAAGGATAATATCAATGAGCTTACCCAGCTCACAAAGGAAAGCGTATCTGCCTCCGGTGAAATGAAGAATACGCTTGAGGAGCTGGTTTCCGGAATAGAGGAGAGCAATGCGCACGCACAGGAATCCATAACGCTTATCGGACAGCATAAGCAAAAGACATCGGATCTCCTGAATTACTGTGATAATCTGAACGATACCTGCGACAAGATGCAGCAGGAGATGTCGAAGGCCAAGGGAGATGACGAAATAACTATCGGCATAAACCCCTTCACTTCACCGGCAGATATCAAGAATATGTATGCTCCTATTCTGGAGAGGATATTTAAGAGTATCGGAATGAAGACCAGGATCGTTATCTCTAAGGACTATAATTCCCTTGGAAAGAGCATTAAGGATGGAACTCTGGACGGGGGATGGTTCTCACCGATGGCCTATACCGATGCCTGCAAGGTCACAGAGCTTGTGCCGGTAGCCACACCCAAGGTAAACGGAAAAGACTATTACAACGGATACATCATCACGAGGGCAAATTCAGGCATCAATGACATTTCGGATCTCAGAGGAAGGGACTTTGGCTATGTGGATAAGGCCAGTGCATCGGGATATCTGTATGCCGATTACAGCATCAGACAGGCAGGGCTCAACCCTGACAGGGATCTCGGGAGTATTACTTTCGCAGGCAGCCACGATAATGTGATAAAGGGTGTTCTTGCCGGAGACTTTGCAGCGGGTGCCACATATAATGAGGCCTTTGAAAAGGCTCAGAAGAACGGAGTGGATGTTTCAAAGCTGAAGATCATATCAAAAACCGGAAATATTCAGAAGGATGCCATTGCGTTCAGTAAAAAGCTTTCACCCGAGCTTCTTAAAAAGATCGCAGATGCCTTTGTTTCATTTAATGATTTTTCGGGTCTGAATACACCTGTTACAGGTTTTGTGGAAGGAAAGGATTCCAATTATGACCTGATAAGAGAAGTGCAGAACAGTAAAAAATAGGAGTCAGCGAGAACCGTCTCCGTTGACTTCCAGCTTCAGGATGTAGAAGCCCTGACCGGCGTTTTCTATGCAGCCAAGGAGCTGAAGCTTCAGGAGCTCCAGCATAAGGTCAGACAGATCGCAGCCGGTTTTTGACGCGATTTCATTGATGCTTACGGGATTGTAATCGAGACAGCGGATTATCTTTAGCTGCGTTTCGCTGAGACCGCTGAATTTATTTAAGTTCAGCTTCCTGTGTTTATTCCGTCCGCCCTGTATTAAGCCAAGAGCTTCAAGGATGTCCTCCGGGCAGGTGGCGATCCCGGCTCCGTCCGCGATCAGGGTATTGCAGCCGTAGCTTAAGGGATCGGTGATGCGGCCCGGTACTGCAAAAATATCCCTTCCCTGCTCAAGTGCAAAGCGGACGGTTATGGAGGTTCCGGATCTCTGCCTTGCCTCCACCACGAGAAGCACATCTGAAAGGGCGGATATTATCCTGTTCCTCTGGGGAAAGAGAGCTGCCCTGGGAGGGGTTCCCGGGGGATACTCGGAGATAAGACCTCCTTTTTCCAGAATTCTTTCGTAGAGAAGACGGTTTTCTTCAGGGTATACCACATCGATACCGCAGCCGAGGATTCCGAAGCTGGATCCTCCGGACTTAAGAGCGGTACTTTGGGATATGCCGTCTATACCACGTGCCATGCCGCTCACTATCTGTACCCCGTGCTTTGCAAGTCCCCTGGCAAAATACTCGGCTGCGCCCCTGCCGTATTCGCTGTTATTTCTGGAGCCTATTATGGATACCGTCTTTTTTCCGGGATCGGGGAGACAGCCCCGGACATAGATACCATCCGGAGCGTTCGGGATGTTTTTCAGCTTCTCCGGGAATTCCGGCTCCAGAGCGCAGATATATCTTATTTTTGTTTCAGACATCCCATATTCCCTTTCCGGTGATCCTGTAAGAAATGGCTTCGCTTAAATGTGCGCAGTTTATATTGTCCGAGTGGTCGAGATCCGCAATCGTTCTGGCTGTGCGGAGTATCCTGTGATAGCCTCTCGCTGAAAGAGAAAGCGCCTTAAAGGACTCCCTTAAGAGCTCCTCCTCCTTATCTCCCAAAGGACAGAAAAGCCTGATATCATCCCCGGTCATTTCAGAATTAAATCTTATCTTACTTTCCTGAAAGCGTTTCTTCTGTATTTCAAAAGCCTCTGTTACCCGGGCGCGTATTGTTTCCGAGGATTCTTCTTTAACAGAATCATCATTCAGTTCGTCAAAAGAAATCTCATCCACATAGCTCACTATATCTATCCTGTCCAAAAGAGGCCTGCTTATCCTTGACAGATATTTTTTCACTCCGGTCTCACCGCAGGTACATCTCTGTCCCGGATAGTAGCCGCATTTACAGGGATTCATTGCCGCTGCCAGCAGGAAATCCGCCGGATACGTATAGTTGCCGCTTGCTCTTGAGATATGTATCTCCCTGTCTTCAAGAGGCTGTCTCAGTATCTCAAGGGTACTGGTGTCAAATTCGGGAAGCTCGTCAAGGAACAATACCCCTCTGTGGGCGAGGGATATATCACCGGGCTTCGGTATGCTGCCGCCTCCGGAAAGAGCCTGTGAGGATACGGTATGATGAGGACTGATGAAGGGTCTCTCCGTTACTACTCCGCTGCCCAGTATCCCTGCGATACTGTGTATTCCAGTGATCTCCATACATTCCTCTTCTGTAAGGGCAGGAAGAATGGATGGAAGGCATTTTGCCATCATACTTTTTCCTCCTCCGGGAGGTCCGACGAGGAGGATATTATGCATTCCGGAAGCTGATACCTCAACCGCTCTCTTTGCCGCCCTCTGGCCGCGGATGGAGCAGAAGTCGTGACTGTGTCTTTGTCTTCTTTTTAATAATTCACTTATGTCTATGTGTACGGGTTCAGGCTTCCTTTCACCTGTAAGGAGCTCCAGTGTCTCTCTTAAGCTCTGGACCCCTATCACCTCTATCCCCGGGGCAGCTCCGCCTTCCTCTGCGTTTTCAAGAGGCAGGATGAAACGCTTATAGCCGTTTTTACGGGAATGAAGGACCATGGGAAGGATCCCCTTCACGCTTAAGACCTTGCCGGAAAGGGACAACTCTCCGGCAATGACAGTATCCGAAAGCATTTCCGGGAGTATCAGTCCCATAGCGGTAAGGAGAGAAACCGCCACCGGAAGGTCATAGTGGGAGCCGCTTTTTCTCTGATCCGCGGGACTTAGGTTTACGGTGATACGCTTGGGAGGCAGGAAAAAGCCGCTGTTTTTTAATGCTGTGCGGATACGTCCCCGGGATTCCTTTATCTCGCTTCCCAGAAAACCGACCATTTCAAAGACAGGCAGACCGCCTTCCGACACGTCCGCCTCTACAGATACTTCACGGACATTGATGCCGTGGAGCGACATAGAATGAACAGAACTGAACATAATACACTGATCTCCTAAAGTATGTGAAAAAATGGAACAACTCATGCAGAACGCATGACGCAAGGGGAAATCCCCGAACGAAGAATAAAGTATCACCGATCTCCCGGGATGTCAAGGGGGTGTGCTTACCCCTAATGAAGGGGGCGTGCTTACCTGTCCTGTAAATCCGTTATACTGTTGCCGCCCTTTGACAGCACCATTTTATTATCGGGGATATGGCCCTTTACAACCGTTCCGGCACCGATAATGCAATTGTCCCCGATATCGCTGTCTCGTAAGATGATGGCGCCGGCTCCGATCCAGACGTTTTTCCCTATCCTCACTGACCCGTCGACAAAGCCTTTGATGACGCCGTTTTTTCCGTATTTATGATCATGGTCAAATATACATACGTTGGGTCCGATGGATGAGCCCTCGCCTATGGTGATCTCATTATGGCAGATTATTATTGAATTTCTGTTTATGAATACATTGTCCCCAAGTAATATCCTTGCTCCCTTTTTGCAGGCAAAATATACATTGGGACGGCACTCCGATCTTCCGATCTTTACGCTGCCGCCTCCTTCTACCTTTACCGTCATGCTGATCCTTGAACCGGTAAGCGGTACATCCGTTCCCCTGAGCCGTAAAAGGACCGCCTTAAAAAAATAGGGAAAAGCTGTTTTCATATTTCAGGTTTCCTCCTGTCTGTCAGGGTTTATCCCGAGCCTGTCACAGAGCGCACGGTATTCTTCGGGAGTATTTATATTACAGAGGATATCTTCGGGAAGTCCGCTGTCCTGAAAGCTAATATACTTTGTCCGTACCTCCCGGAGGAGATCCATAAGGCGGTATCTGCCCTCCGCAATGTGCTTTTCAACGACCGGAAGTATCTGACGGCTGTATATTCCGCAAAGAGGATGTACTCTTTCATTATCCCGGAAAACACAGACGTCCTCATCGGGAGCTATGAGCCGGTTCAGGTAAAACACCACTTCCCTGTTGAAAAAGGGCAGATCATATGCACAGATAAAAACCCGGTCATGTGAAGCGGATAAAAGAGACATCCTTATACCCTCTAAGGGTCCCACATCCCGGTTTTCATCCCTTATCACTTTAAGACCGTATCCGGAATAGTCATTATCTACGGAGGATGCAATGAAAACCTCGGAGCACACCGACAACTCCCGTATCAGGTGCCCTATAAAGGTTTGATCCTCAAGCATAAGGAGGGCTTTGTCGCGGCCCATCCGTTTGGATTTTCCGATAAGTATTGAAGCTGACAGTTCCAAAGGATTTCCCCCTTTTTATCTATTTTAACATAATGAGGGAACGGGAGTCATCAGATGCGTTTATCCTGCTTTTAAAAAGCGCATAAATATGATACAATCCAGAAATTGCAGTACTATTATCTGCGGTGCTTACGGAAGGTATATGTAAGGAGAAGCAGGAAAAAGATATGCTTGACAGATACGGAAGGGAAATAGATTACTTAAGGATATCCATTACGGACCGCTGCAACTTAAGATGCAGATACTGTATGCCTCACGACATTGAGACCGTCGCAATGGAGGAGATCCTAAGCTATGAGGAGATAGCCCGGGCAGCGGAGGCTGCTGCAGCACTTAATATCTCAAAGCTCAGGATCACCGGGGGAGAGCCCCTTGTCCGGAGGGGCGTGAGCCGGCTTATCAGTATGCTGAAGGGAATCAAAGGAATAGAAACTGTATCAATAACCACCAACGGGATACTCTTAAGTGATATGCTGGATGAGCTTATGAGTGCGGGCTTAGACGGGATCAACCTGAGTCTTGACACCCTGGATCCGGATAAATACAGGCAGATAACCGGTTTCGACAGGCTCCGGGACGTTCTAAACGGAATGGATAAGGCACTGGATAAGGGGATACCCTTAAAGATAAATGCCGTTTCCCTTGACATAGATAAGATGTTCGGCACTGAAGAAAACAGAACCGGAGGGGATCTTCCTAATGATGTGGAGGCACTGATAGGGCTTGCGGAAAAAAATAAGGTGGATGTACGTTTCATAGAGCTTATGCCCATAGGGAACGGGAAGGACTTTCCGGGTATAGCGCATGACAGGCTGATACCGCTTATCCTCGGGCATTTTAACGGGATGGAAAGAGATGATCTGAGCCGGGGAAACGGTCCCGCGGTTTACTACCGTAAAGAAGGATTTGCCGGACGGGTAGGCTTTATAAGCGCGATCCACGGAAAGTTCTGTGATTCCTGCAACCGTATCCGCCTTACCTCGACCGGGTATCTGAAAAGCTGTCTCTGCTATGACACCGGAGTTCCGATAAAGGAAATACTGAGAGGGGAAGCAGAGGCAGGTGACGGGAAAAAAGCGCTTATAAAGGCATTCGAAAAATGCATTCTTATGAAGCCGGGATCCCACTCCTTTTCACAGGGAGAAAAGATCACCGAAAAGCACGTAATGTCGGCGATCGGTGGATGACAGGCAATAAATTTTCAGGAGAAACAGATTGAAAATAAAAGGCATACTTGAAACAGGAAGGCTTGAGGAAACCATCTCCAAAGCAGAGCTGGATCTTGAAAGGGCAGGAGTTCTTCCGAATGAACGGCTTGTTTTCCGCCTTACCTTTGAAGAGATACTTTTACTGTTTAATGAGGCGCTGGACACGGGGACCTGCTTTATCGTGCATACGAAAAAACAGCGGGGATGCTACTTCCTTACGCTTTCTATAGAGGGAAAGGAAGCGGATCCCTTTGCCATGGAAAGCCCGATACTAAAGCGTCTTCTGGATTCCACGGAAAATAAGCCAAAATGGGAGTACAGGGGCGGGAAAAATATCGTAAGCTTCAGTTTTCCCTTATACAACACATTATGGAATAATATTTCCTTTGCCTGGAAGTATGTGGGTAAGCAGAGGGGAATACTTATCATGTCCACCGTGATCCAGTTAATAAGCGTTATACTCGGGGTCATCGCACCGGTATTAAGCGCGAGGATCATCGTGCAGAGCATGAATGACAACGTGAGAAGGGTAATAGCTATTGCGATATTTCTTGCCATTGTGCAGCTTGTAAAGAACTTCCTCCTGGTAGTCAGTAACAAGGGATATAACAAGGTTGTATGCGAAACCCTTTCAGTACTGGAAAGTGATCTTGTCATGGGGGCGCTCGGGATCAGGAATAAATGCCTTGAGGAGAGAGGGAGCGGCTTATTTATACAGCGTCTTACCGGAGATACCGTGCGTATGGCAAGCGGCTTCGGGAGGATAGCCGATATGACAGCACAGGCGGTCAACTATATCGGGATACTTCTTGCCATGCTCTACATTAATTTCTGGGTATTTCTGTTTACTTTAAGCCTTCTCATTGCGGAATCCTTGATAGAGATATACAGAACCCGGAAGCTTTATGCGGATGACAGGATATTCCGGAGTGCAAATGAGAGGTTTTCGGGATTCGTGGGAGAAATGATCCGCGGAGTGAAGGATGTGAAGCAGCTTGGTGCGGAGAAAGCCTTCTGTAATGAGGCGAAAAAAAGGGTTGGTGACGCCAATGACAAGCGGCTTGTTATGCAGGGCAATAACTGGACGATAAAGCTCGTAAGATGGGAAGTAAGTGAGCTTGGATCCCTGATATTTATTACTCTTCTGGCTGTTTTTATGGGGAGAGGGATCATTCCGGTATCAACCCTCATTGTTTTGTACAATTATTATATGAGTCTTGATGTACGGGCTGTAACCCTTGCCGGAGAATTTCTGGAGTATGCAAAGG
>CADCQV010000117.1 GCA_902803625.1 uncultured Lachnospiraceae bacterium | reverse complement strand
GGGGCCCCTTCTCCGCTCCGCTCCGGTCGGCGCAAAACCGATGTCCGCCGGACATCGTGCGCCCCACTTCATGCTCGTGTAGGGGTGCGCCCAAAGTCCTTGTCCCCACCACAAGCTTTTCTTGTGTGGTGACAATTACTTTTGGCGCTTTAATCATTTGATGTATACAGAAAAATCACTCCAGAGGTCCTCTGTAAAAGTGACCATATTGTTCATCATCCAGTGGCCCATCACCATTATACCCGTAAATATCGCTATGACCTTTGGCACAAAGGTCAGGGTCTGCTCCTGAATGGATGTCACGGTCTGAAAGATGGATACCGTAAGACCAACCACCAGAGAAATAAGGAGTAACGGTGCCGAGGTTATGATGATGATATACAGGGAATTTCTCACCAGATCCGATACTGTATCTATTGTCATTTTGTTCCGCTCCTTTCGAAAGATTCTTCGCTCTTCGCCCTCAGAATGACAGGTCCGGTCAGAAACAGGTCCCGTCAGTAAACAGGTTCCGTCAGTAAAAGGTCTTCACAAGGGATCCGATCACAAGGTTCCAGCCGTCGGCAAGCACAAACAAAAGTATCTTGAATGGCATGGAGATCGTAGTGGGCGGCAGCATCATCATACCCATGCTCATAAGGGTGGATGCCACTACCATATCTATCACTATAAAAGGAATATAGATCAAAAAACCTATTATGAAGGCTGTCCTCAGCTCCGAAATACAGAACGCAGGGATCAACACATAATTCGGGATATCGTCAAGCTCCTCAACCGGATCCAGCTTCGCAATGTCTAAAAAAAGCTGTACATCCTTCTTCTGGGTCTGTCCGTACATAAACTGACGCAAAGGCTCCATTGCTCTTTCCCTGAACTCGGTCTGGGTAATGGTGCCCTCCTCAAAGGGCTTCACAGCCTGGGTATTTATCTGGTTTATGGCAGGCTGCATTATGAAGAAGGTAAGGAAAAGAGTAAGCCCGATAAGAACCTGGTTCGGAGGCGCAGTCTGGGTACCGATGGCGGTACGGGTAAAATGCATGACAATGATGATCCTCGTAAAAGAGGTCATCATTATGAGGAGGAAGGGTGCAAGAGACAGCAGTGTAAGGGTAATTAATATCCTTAAGCTTCCGGACAGATTCCCTCTCTCATCCGAATAGGTGATATTCAGATTGTTCCCGATATTCAGTTCCCTGATATCCTGTGGTGTTTCCGCCGTACCCGGCTCCCTTATTACCGTGCTGGAATTATAGGGATTATCGCTAAGCCCCAGATCATTGTAATTCTGGCTTCTCGTCCCCTCCACGGTAGTAGTGTCGCCCCTGGATGCTCCGGTATTACTCGTGATGTTTTCCTGGGCGTAAACGGGAAAAGCCATTAAGATAATAAGAGATAAAAGAAAAACGGCTGCATAAACCAACCGTATTTCCTTAAAAAGCTTTCCAGCAATCATATTCATTTCCTGTCATTCTTTCGGATCACATTTCCGGCTTTTTCAAGGAGCTTCTTAAAATCCGGCGCCTGAATTCCGGGCTGCTCGCCTGCTTCCGGCTGCAAAATAACATCCTCCGGCAGTTCACAGATCAATCCGACCTGATCCTTCGACTCCGATATCAGCAGATATTTGTCACCTGCCCTGATAAGATCCAGACATTTTCCACCCGACAGCCTTAAGGATTCCACAACCTGAATATTGCGTCCGGTCATTTTCTGCTTCTCAAAGGAGCCAACTATCCTTGCTGTCAAATAGGTGGCGAAAAGCACGAACGCAAATATAAGGAATGCCGACAGGAGTTCGGCAACGCTGCCAACCCCTGTTAGAAGGCAGAAATTCATTTATCCTACAACTTTCTTCACGGCTTCCAATACACGCTCCGCCTGGAACGGCTTAACTATGAAATCCTTCGCTCCGGCCTGAATGGCTTCGATAACCATTGCCTGCTGACCCATAGCGGAACACATGATAACCATAGCCGAAGGATCAGCGGCTTTGATCTTCTTCAGCGCCTGTATTCCGTCCATTTCCGGCATTGTGATATCCATAAGAACCAGATCAGGTTTTACCTCGGCATACTTTTCAACTGCCTTGGCTCCGTTTTCCGCTTCACCTGCAACATTGTAGCCGTTCTTTGAAAGAATGTCCTTGATCATCATTCTCATAAATGCTGCATCATCACAAATCAGAATGTTTTTAGCCATAGTTTTTTCTCCCTGTTTATTTATAGCAAACGACCCTGTCGTCAACTACACTACTTTATGATCTCTGTAACTCTTACTCCGAAGCTTTCTTCGATTACAACAACCTCGCCCTTTGCAACGTACTTGCCATTCACAAGAACATCTATAGGCTCACCGGCTATCTTCTCTAATTCTATAATAGTTCCCGGTGCAAAATCAAGGATTTCGTTAATGGATTTATGTGTCCTGCCGAGTTCAACAGTAACCTCCAGAGGAACATCCTTGATAAGCTCGATATTTTCCTGACTCTGCAGAGGATTGATATCCCCGGAGAATGTCTGGAAATTCGCCTGCTGGACATTTACCGGCTGCTGCATCATAGGCTGCATCATGGGCATTCCCATTCCCATCTGAGGATTCATACCCATCTGCATCTGCGGCATTCCCATCTGCATCTGAGGATTCATACCCATCTGCATCTGAGGATTCATGCCCATAGAGGGATCCATTGCCTGAGGCATTGGCTGCTGTGCCGCTGGCTGCTGCGGCATTGCCTGAGGCTCCGGTGCTGCGCTTTCCGGTGCAGGCGGAGGCGGCGGAGGTGCTTCTTCTGCTGCTCCTGCTGCTTCTCCTCCTTCCCCGATAAAGAAGTTGTAAAGCTCCTTTGCAAAGGGAATGGGGTAAAGCTGCATTATCGAGCTGTCAACCAGATCCTCGCCTATCTGCAGATCAAAGGAAATCTTTACGAATTCCCCTTCCAGAAAGGCTGCTATGTCGCCCGGTTGTCCGAATTCCCCCAGATCCACCAGGGAAGCCTCCGGCGGGCTTATATCTATCATTTTCCCCAGCATAGAGGAAAGTGATGTGGCTGCGGAGCCCATCATCTGGTTCATCGCCTCGGATATGGCGGAAAGATGAAGTTCCCCGAGTTCACCGTCCGTATTGGTTCCGTCACCGCCCATCATAAGATCGGTGATAACCTTTACATCATTCTCTTTTAATACAAGAATGTTGGAACCGTCAAGACCTACTTTGTAATGTATCTGAACAAATACACAAGGTTTTTCATAATCCTGTATCAGGGTATCCCAGGTACATACCTCAACCGTAGGGGTGGTGATATTTACCTTGCGGTTTACGAGGGAGTACAGCGTCGTTGCCGAGGTGCCCATGCTTATATTGGCAACCTCTCCGACCGCATCTCTCTCTATTTCGGAAAGTATCTCTTCTCCGGATCCGCCTGTATCAGCGTCAGAGGGCGCTTCGGAGGGAGCATCGGAAGGTGCTGCGCCGCCGTCATCGGCAGACATACCGCTCAGGAGCGAGTTTATCTCATCCTGAGATAGCATTCCGTCCATCTAGTTACCCTCCTCTCTGATTATTGATGTAACTCTGACCGCATAGTCATTCTTTATGGCTCCGGGCAGAGCGGTAAATTTCTTGATATTGCCGACGTAAACATTCAGCTCTTCGGCCACCTTGCTGTCCAGCCGGATGATATCCCCGGGCTGCAGATTCACAAAATCCTGAACGGAGATGACGCTGTGACCCAGAACCGCCTTTACCGGCATGGAAACATGATTTATGAGGTCTTCCAGATGCTCGCGGTAATCCTCATCATTTCCGTTTTGCATATTGGAGAACCAGAACTTGGTATTCAGCTTATCCATTATGCTTTCCAATGTAAGGAAAGGAAGACAGATATTCATAAGTCCCTCCACGTCACCTATCCTCATATTGAGGGTGACGATGGAGATCATTTCCGTAGGAGCTATTATCTGTGCGAACTGCGGATTTGTCTCCACCCGTTCCAGAACAGGTGAGAGCTCCACCACATTTTTCCAGGGCTCCCTGAGCAGGCGGACACAGATCACCATGATCTTCTCCAGAATGGAAAGCTCGATATCCGAGTATTCCCGGCTCTTCTCCAGGGGTTCTCCCTGACCACCCAGCATTCTGTCTATTATAGCAAAACCAAGATTGCTGGCAAGCTCTATCATAACATTTCCTGTCAGGGGCAGGAAATTGATTATACCAAGTATTACCGGGTTAGGCAATGAATTTGAAAACTCCGAGAATGTCAGCGCTTCGGAATTCACCACCGTAACCTGGGCGTTTTTCCGGAGATAAACCGGAAGATTCGTGGAAAGAAGTCTCCCGTAGTGCTCGAAGATTATCTCCAATGTTCTCAAATGCTCCTTTGAGAACTTTGCGGGACGCTTGAAGTCGTAATCCTTGACAGGCCGCTCATTGGCCTCCTTCATATCGTCCGCATCTATTTCACCGGAACTGAGACCCGCCAGCAGGGCGTCTATCTCATCCTGGGACAGTACATCTGCCAAAGTGGTTCTCCCTTCCCCAAAATTTCCAGATCAATTTACATCCGGCAGAGCTCTTCCGTAAAAGAAAGCCCTTCAAATGTTTTATGAAATGATTCAAACGCCATTTATACTTTTGGCGTTTGTATCATGAAATAAGCCAGCTGGAGAATGACACCCCGGTAATAAACTTGGAATTGTACATCTCCTGAAGGCCCTCCAGTATCCTCTGCTGGATAGCCTCTGTTCCCATCGCATTTATTTCCTCAAGGGTATAGCTGCCAATAACCTTATTTATCTCATCCTTTATGAGTCCGACCTGCGCGTCCATATTCGCACCGTAGGTGGCATAATCGCTGTCCTTGGTATTCAGTGAAAGCGTAACACCGACAACCGCGTAATGTGCCGTGGTATCTCCTGATTCCGGATCGACCTTTAAGGGTATTGTGAGCTGGTCCGCGATATCATAGGGGGAAATATCCGCTATTGATACATTATTCGCAGCACTGGCAATATCACCGCTGGAAGCGATGCCGAGATCCAGATTTATGGCTCCTCCGATATCGCCCACAAGAGCAAGCACCTTCTGGTTCGTGGGGATAATGGTAAACATCATTATTCCCGTCATCACGGTATTGACCACTAGTAAAGCAAGTATGATAATGCCAAGCAGATTCTTTTTCATATTGGTTCCTTATTGTAGTTTTCTGTACGGGGCACTGTCGCACCCAGTGTGCCAAAACGTGCCCGAAAAACGGTCCTGCACGTCCGGTGGACGTGCGTTTAGGACGGACCGTAGCAAAGCGGAGACCCACCGGACGTTTTTCCATCCTGAGCGTCAGCGAAGGATCTTTCTATAAGGATCCTACGAAGCGTCCGACAGCTCATTATAGATCTTTATCTCCACGCGCCTGTTCTTTGCCCTGCCCTCGGGAGTGGAATTGTCGGCAATAGGTACATACTCGCCCCTGCCGCTGTGCTTAATGTGTGCGGGATCCAAGAAAGTGGTATCCAGAAGATACTGGAACACGCTTAAGGCTCTCGCTCCCGAAAGCTCGTCATTACTTGCAAACTGACCCCTGCCGCCGATCGGAACATTATCCGTATGGCCCTCGATCTCAATGGTATCCTTAGCATACCTCTCAAGTATCTGTCCGAGCTTATCAAGGACAGGCCGCGCCTCATCCTTTATTGTAGCACTTCCGGAGTCAAATAACAATGAACCGTTCATAGTAAGAAGAACATACTGGCTGGTATAATCGATATCGATCTCACGTCCAAGACTGCTCTCCTCTATGGCCTCTTCTATCTTCTCGGCCAGCTCCTCCGAAGCCTTCAGCTGAGCCTCTATAAGCTCTTCCTTTGCTTCCTGTACTTCAGCCTCGCTTCCGGAAAAATCACTGGATTCCGAGGAATCCTGTTCGCCTGCGTAACCGCCGTTTGAACTGTTGTCTTCCTCGGTTTCGGAGTTGTTTACAACCTCATTATTCTGTTTTCCCGATGCACTGACACCCATTGAGCTGAAATACTGTGAAAGCTCATTCAGCTGGCTTACGCCGTTACTCACCAGCACACCGTCGCCTATGGCGGTTCCTCCCCCTTCAAAGATACTGAAGGTCTCTGCAAAGGATTTTGCCACCTCCTCATATTTCGCGGCGTCCACAGATGACATTGAGAACAGCAGTACGAAGAAGCAGAGGAGGAGATTCATCAGATCCGAGAATGTGGCGGTCCAGGCGGGAGCACCGGGCTTTACATCTTCGACCTTATTCTTCTTAGCCATTCGTGCTCCTTACCTTATCCTTCACCTCCGCCGGCGTCGCCGCCCTCACCCATCGCAGCGGAATCCTTGGGAGACAGATAGGATTTCAGTTTCTCTTCTATTACACGTGGGTTTTCTCCTGCCTGTATGGAAAGGAGTCCTTCCACCTGTATTCCCTTGACGGCCATTTCCTCGCTGTTTTTGCCCTTGAGCTTTGTTGCTATGGGTGTGCAGAGCCAGTTCGCAAGGAGAGAGCCGTAATACGTCGTTACCAGCGCCACCGCCATGGAAGGTCCGATGGAGGAAGGATCCGACAGGTTCTTAAGCATGTTTATAAGTCCGATAAGGGTACCGATCATTCCCCAGGCAGGTCCCATGGAACCAACGTCCTCCCAGAAAGCGGCATTTGCTTTGTGACGGTCCTCTACGGCGTTCATTTCCGTTTCCATGATCGCCCGCACAAGTTCGGGATCGGTTCCGTCCACAACCAGCATTATACCTTTCTTTAAGAAAGGATCCTCGATATTTCCGGCAGCTTCCTCCAGTGACAGAAGCCCCTCTTTTCTGGCTATGTTGGAAAGATCTATTATCTGCCTGATGATATCGGCAGGCTTTACGTTATAAGTCTTGAATATCTGGGAGGTGGATTTCATACCCGTCATGAAGTCTCCCACGGTACGGCTTGCAAAGACAGCAAAAAAAGCGCCTCCGAAGGTTATAACCGCAGAGTCACGATCAAGGAAAGACCATATTGCCGACATTCCGTTGGATCCCGTGATCCCGTAGAACATCAGACCAAAGCACATGATAAGACCGACTATGGAAGCAATATCCATAACAAACCCTTACTCCTCATATTTCTGTTACCGGCTCTTTTCCGGATCACCGTATCTGAAATCCTTCACAAGCTCCAGTATGTTCATCCTGCCCTCCTTCACGATGAGCTTTTTCCCGTTCTCGAAGGTCACCACCGTATCCGGTGTCTCCTCCACCGTCAGAATGTAATCCTCGTTAACCAGGATCTTTGTCTCATCAAGCTTTGTGAGCTCTATCATTTCCTTCCC
>CADCQV010000116.1 GCA_902803625.1 uncultured Lachnospiraceae bacterium | reverse complement strand
TCGAGTCCTACAGATCCCTTATACCCTACACCCCTATACATGAGATTATAAGGCTTATCATAAAGCGCTCCTATTCACTTTATGTTTCCTCGCTTGAGGGCAGCGGAAGGGAGAATCTGGAGCTTTTGATCAAGCGCGCCGCCGACTTTGAAAGTACGAATTACAGAGGACTCTTCAGTTTCTTAAGGTACATCGAAAGAATGCAGAAGCATGAAATGGACTTTTCGGAGGCTGCGGCAGAGGGGAGCCTGAATGCTGTAAGGATATTAAGCATACATAAGTCCAAGGGGCTTGAATTCCCGGTCGTTTTTCTGATGAACATCAATAAACGCTTTAATATGAGGGATGTAACAAGTGATATCATATGTCACAGGGATCTGGGACTCGGGATCAGCCTTATTGAGCCCGAAAAGAGGATAAAGTATAAGACCATACTGCATTCGGCTGTTGAGCGCAGGATGAAGCTTGATGATATCGGAGAAGAGCTGCGTATACTCTATGTGGCACTTACCAGGGCAAAGGAAAAGCTTATTGTTTCCGGAGTTGTAAAGGACAGTGAAAAGAGCTTTGCGAAGCCCTGCAGTGTGGAGAGTGCCTCTTCATTTCTGGATTTCTTTCTTTGTGCTATTCAGGAGGACGGGGAAGGATCACTTGAAAAATACTTTGATATAAGCAGTATTACAACGGAGGGGCTGACGGCAGACAGGGTAGAGGAGGGACTCTCTCTTTCCGTTATGAAGAATCGGGTACTGTCAGGAGCTTCTCCGGGAGATGAAGCATTACTTAGTGATATACCGATATCCCTTGACTGGAGCTATCCCTATGAAAAAGCGATCCTTACACCTTCAAAGGTCAGTGTATCCGAGCTAAAGAAAAAGGCCATGGAGGATGATGACTTTTTAAGCATTGCAGATAGCGTCGATATAACAGAGCTTCTGTCCGGCGAAGGGAAGAATAAGGCAGATCAGGATGATACTGCCGCGTCCGGGGATAGAAAACTAAGGAAGGAGAGAATGCAAAGGGCTGCGGAAGCGGGAACAGCCTTTCATAAGGTTATGAGTCTCATTCCTCCGGAGCTTGGCAGCAAAATAAGTGATGTTGAAGATTTCCTGTCCGGTCTCATAGCTAAGGGAAGTATCCTGAAGGAAGAGCGGGATCTCATAAAAAGTGCCGATATATCGGATTTCCTGAAAACAGATACCTGGAGAAGAATGAGTGAAGCCGGGAAGAATAAAGGCTTATTCAGAGAGCAGCCCTTTATCGTTTCAAGGAGCGCCTCCTATGTTTTCCCGGAGGGACCGGAGAATGAAAGAGTGCAGATACAGGGTATTATAGACGTATTCATTATAGAGGACGGTTCCTTCAGCGTTATGGATTATAAAACCGATAATGTGGACTCTGCCGGAGTATTGATCAAAAGATACCGTAAACAGCTGGAACTCTACGGGGACGCCCTGAAGGGTCTTCTCTGTATGCCGTTAAAGGATATGATAATATATTCAGTCAAATTGAAAAGGGAGATTTTCCTCTGATGTCCGCCGGGGAAAAGCTGAAAAAACTTGAGAAAAAGATATTTCTTTGCCTTCCTTTAGGGGTATGTCTGGCTCTGTGCCTGAATCTTTTAGTGGCACTCCTTAAGGTTGACAGGCTTTTTCCTGCCTACAGTACGGAGATAAGGCCATGGCTTTTCCGCTTCCCGCTGGGGATCGGAATAGTAATATATGGTATAATCACACCTGTTATAGAAGAACTGATCTTCCGTTTCCTCTTTTTCAGAAAGCTCTGTGTGTATGTGACGGCCCAGGCTGCGGGCATTGCTTCTGCTGTTATTTTCGGATTTTACCATGGAAATGCGGTCCAGTTTATCTATGCCTTTATCTTCGGACTGCTACTTGCCTACGTTTACTGGCGTTTTGAAAACCTTCTTTCAGCTGTATTCCTGCATTCGGCGGCAAATATATACGTATATGTGCTGTACTTCCTGCCGGTGGGGGAGATTTTGAACAAAACATATGTTTGTATTATCCTGATATTGATATCGGGGCTTGTTTCCTGCCTTATTTTGATGTATTTTTATAAAACGGCAGCTGCAAGGAGCACTCTGCCTGAAAAACCGTTTTTTCCCGTAAGGTAATTGATTTATATGAATGAGAGCTATGCTGAGTGGCTTGTTGAGAAAAAGCCCTCACCCTTTGACAATCTTATAAGGATCGGCGCATATGCGCTTACACTTATTCTTTTTGCTGCCGCGCTTTTCTTCTGGACGATTTTACTGATCCCGGCGGTTATTTCCGCCGTATGCTGTTATTTATTCCTTCCGAGACTCAATAAAGAGTACGAGTACCTGTACCTGAACCGGAGTCTCAGTGTTGATGTTATTTACTCAAAGGAGAAAAGAAAGAACGTCGCGGAATATGAGCTTGACAAAATGGAGCTCTTTGCCCGTGAGGGAGCTCCGGTGCTCGATAAATACAGAGATAAAGCCGTAAAAGTCAGGGATTTCAGCTCCCGCGACCCCGGAGCCGTTCGCTTCATACTTCTTATCCGTGAAGGTGAGGGGCTGCAGAAGATAATACTTGAACCCGACCAGAAGATAACGGATGCTATAAAACATCTTTATCCTTCAAAGGTATTCTTTAAATGACTTTTGTGGTTTTTTCTGTTACACTATATTGATTGCATTTACGAATTTTAAGATATTGTTATTCTGAGCGAAGCGAAGAGACTTTTAGAAGCGAAGAATCATTTTAGGAGGACAAATGGGAAAGATTATCGGTGAAGGAATCACTTTTGATGATGTGCTGCTTGTGCCTTCATATTCGGAGGTTACCCCGAATATGGTCGACGTTTCCACCTATCTCACGAAAAGGATAAAGCTGAATGTTCCTTTGATGAGTGCCGGTATGGATACGGTTACGGAGAGCGCCATGGCCATAGCAATGGCAAGGCAGGGAGGAATCGGCATCATTCACAAGAATATGTCCATAGAGGAGCAGGCCGATGAGGTTGACAAGGTAAAGCGATCAGAAAACGGGGTTATCACCGATCCCTTCTTTCTTTCTCCGGAACACAGCTTAAAGGATGCGGACGAGCTTATGGGGAAATTCAAGATTTCCGGAGTTCCCATTACTGAAGGAAAAAAGCTCGTAGGTATCATCACCAACAGAGATCTCAAATTCCAGACAGATTATTCAAAGAAGATAAAAGAATGCATGACAAGTGAAGGGCTTATCACAGCCGAAGAGGGAGTGACCCTTGATGAAGCGAAAGAGATACTTGCGTCTTCGAAGAAGGAAAAGCTTCCGGTTGTTGATAAAAACGGGAATCTGAAAGGTCTTATCACTATTAAGGATATAGAGAAGCAGATCAAATACCCGAATTCCGCCAAGGACAGCCAGGGCAGGCTTTTATGCGGTGCAGCCATCGGCATCACCGCGAATTTCCTGGAGAGGGCACAGGCACTGGTAAAGGCACACGTTGACTGTGTGGTTTTAGACAGCGCCCATGGACATTCAAAGAACGTGATAAGTGTTCTAAAGGAGGTCAAGGCTGCTTTCCCCGGGCTTGATGTCATAGTCGGAAATGTGGCAACGGGAGAAGCTGTAAGGGATCTTATTGAAGCAGGGGCGGATGCGGTAAAGGTCGGCATCGGACCCGGTTCCATCTGTACCACCCGTGTGGTTGCAGGGATAGGCGTTCCGCAGATCACTGCAATTATGAACTGCTATGAGGCGGCAAAGGGTTCAGGAATACCTATAATCGCCGACGGTGGTATCAAGTATTCGGGTGACATCTCGAAGGCCATTGCCGCAGGCGGATCCGTGGTTATGATGGGCTCTATGTTTGCGGGCTGTGATGAGGCTCCGGGATCTTTCGAGCTTTATCAGGGCAGGAAATATAAGGTTTACCGCGGAATGGGATCCATTTCCGCTATGAATAAGGGAAGCAGTGACAGATACTTCCAGGAGGGGGCGAAAAAGCTTGTTCCCGAAGGAGTGGAGGGAAGAGTTGCCTATAAAGGGCGCCTGGAGGATACCGTGTACCAGCTGGTGGGGGGCTTACGCTCCGGAATGGGCTACTGCGGCTGCAGGACCATAAAGGATCTGCAGGAAAGAGCGGAGTTTATGAAGATAAGCGCGGCATCCCTGAAGGAAAGTCATCCTCACGACATACATATCACAAAGGAAGCACCGAATTATTCGGTTGATGAGTAAATGATCCTTTTTCCGGATATCGGTATGACGATCACTCGTCCGGTTTAAGTTTGTAAAGAAATGGCATATTATATAAAAACACAGCTCGGCAGATCCCTTACGGATAAGTATTTCAGGGTGTTTATTATAGGGATCCTTGCTGCGGTGCTTGTGGCAAATCTATCTATGACTGCATTCCGTGATATCATTTACGGGATGAATGACGGAACCTTTGCCTATAATCTGATAATGTTTGCAAAAGGCTTTTTCTGGCTGCCTTATTATGCCCTGATCTTTGTGGCTGATGAGGTGCTGGGACCTTCGTACCCGGATCCCAGACTAAGGGACAAATCCACCATAGGTCTGAATAGAAGGGATATTTTTATTGGGAAGCTTATAACCGAGGTATTGCTGCTCCTATGTCTTGCACTTTTTGCTACGGTGGCTTTTCTCGTGATCACCCCGGTTTTTCAGGTGCATGACGGTACCATAGATATTTCCGTGATCCTTGATTTCCTCGAAGCCGTGGTTCTTGCGATGCCCTTATTTTTAGCGGGGCTGTCTCTCGCAAATATGTTCTGCTTTGTTTTCACGCCGAGAAAAAAGGCATTTCTTATGTTTTTCCTCTTTGTGGTGCTGATCCCAAGGGTGATAATGCTTCTGGCCACGGATAATATCGCTTTTCCTCCGGCTATTTTTATACGGAATTTCCTTCTGACGCCCCAGTTCCAGGAGCTGCAGTTCTATGCCACCAGAAACGTGCCAAAGGTTCTCATAAGCAGTGTGATCTACATTGTCCTTTCTTCCATTTACGGAGGTTACTGCTTTGAAAAAAAGGAGTTTTAGGAGTTATCTTGCACTTCTTCCGGCAGTTCTTATTATGGTCATCATTTTCCAGATGTCTGCAAGTGAGGCGGAGGAATCAACCGAGCAGAGCATGTGGGTATCTTACTGTCTGGTGGATGCTGGAAGCTTTCTTTTCGGACAGGAGCTTGATCCCGGGGAAAGGGAGGTTAAGGCTTTGGGTATGGATGAGGTGGTCAGAAAGTGTGCCCACATGACGGAGTATGCCATT
This sequence comes from uncultured Lachnospiraceae bacterium, assembly GCA_902803625.1. GTDB lineage: Bacteria > Bacillota > Clostridia > Lachnospirales > Lachnospiraceae > NK4A144. Next base: position 3,253 of record CADCQV010000116.1, on the reverse strand, counting down.
CTTACGCTTTCCGTATGGTTTGCCTTGCTTTTCTGGACAAATTCAAAGAAAATGCTATACTTTTCCACGGTGCTTTTCTGTGTATTCTATGCTTCCACCGATGAATATCACCAGACCCTTGTGAGGGGCCGATCGGGGAAGATACAGGATGTTGTCGTGGACTCTGTCGGGATACTGGCAATGACGGCATTGCTGCTTTTTGTCGACAGGAGGAAATCCGGGATAAAAGCATCGGAATAAAAGGAATAATGGGTTTTTTAAGGAGAATACTATTGGGACAGATAGGCAGAAACGATCCCTGCTGGTGCGGGAGTCACAAGAAATACAAGCAGTGTCATCTTGCTTTTGATGAAAAGCTGAAGATATTCAGAGAAAAGGGCTATACGGTTCCGGAGCACGATATCATAAAGACTCCGGAGGATATAGAGGGCATCAAAAAAAGCTCTGAGATAAACAGGGCATGTCTCGACTATGTTGCAGAGCATATCGGCGAGGGAGTTTCCACACAGGAGATCGATGAGTGGGTAGCCCGTATCACCCGTGATATGGGAGGAACCTGCGCGACCCTTGGGTATGAGGGCTTCCCTAAAAGTGTATGTACCTCGATAAACGACCAGGTGTGCCACGGCATACCTTCAGAAGATGACGTTCTTCAGAACGGGGATATAGTGAATGTGGATTGTACCACTATTCTTAACGGCTACTATGCCGATTCCTCCAGGATGTTCATTATAGGAGATGTGGAACCAAAGATCCGGCAGTTTGTGGATGATGTGCATGAAGCGGTGAACATCGGGCTAAAGGAGGTTAAGCCCTGGGTCTGCCTTGGGGATATGGGTAACGCCATAAATATGTTCTGTAAGAGCAAGGGCTACTCCGTCGTGGAGGAGATCGGAGGACATGGCTGCGGAAGGGATTTCCACGAGGAGCCCTGGGTCAGCTTCGTATCAAAGCCCGGAACGGAAATGCTGATGGTGCCGGGATTATGCTTTACCATTGAGCCCATGGTAAATATGGGTAAGCACGATATCTTTACCGATGAGGATAACGGCTGGACCGTGTATACCGATGACGGCAGTCTGTCCGCCCAGTGGGAGGTTCAGCTCGTGGTCACGGAAACCGGGTATGAGATACTGACCTGGTGAAAATGTCATCCTGAGCGAAGCGAAGGATCTTTTCTTCTGTGATGAAAGATTCTTCGGGCTGCGCCCTCAGAATGACATAGTAGTGAAAAACAGCTTTAATAGAGGAGAAAAATAAATTGAGTATTGTGATCCCTGAAAACTATAAACCCAATATGAGTGTGCATGAGACACAGATCGCCATCAAGGAGGTGAAGGACTTCTTTGAGAGGGCGCTTGCGAAGGAGCTAAACCTTACCCGTGTGTCGGCGCCTCTTTTTGTACGGCCGGAATCAGGTCTTAATGATAACCTGAACGGTGTGGAGAGGCCGGTTTCCTTCGGAATAAAGGAGCAGGGCGACAGACAGGTGGAGATAGTCCAGTCCCTTGCGAAGTGGAAAAGGTTCGCACTGAAGGACTACGGATTTTCAAAGGGTGAAGGGCTCTACACCGATATGTGCGCGATAAGGCGGGACGAGGACACGGATAACCTTCATTCCATCTATGTTGACCAGTGGGACTGGGAGGCGATAATAGGAAAGGAAGAGAGGAATACGGAGACCCTTAAGGATAAGGTGCGCCGTGTTTTCAATGCCCTTAAATATACGGAGAGGCATCTCCATGAAAGGTATGACTTTTTAAGTAACAGCCTGCCTGAGGAGATCGTCTTTATTGAGAGCGAGGAGCTCCTTAAACGTTACCCGGATAAGACCCCAAAGGAGAGAGAGTATGCTGCGGCAAGGGAATACGGAGCCATATTTGTTTCCTGTATAGGCGGAGCCCTTTCAAACGGCGAACGGCATGACGGGCGTGCCCCCGACTATGATGACTGGTCCCTAAACGGGGATATCATCGTGTATTTCCCCGTACTTGACTGCGCCCTTGAGCTTTCCAGCATGGGTATAAGGGTTGATGAAAAGTCATTGCATGAGCAGCTGAAAATAAGCCACTGCGAGGACAGGGAGGAGCTTCCCTTCCAGAAGTCCTTACTTAATGGAGAGCTGCCCTATACTGTGGGCGGCGGTATCGGCCAGTCCAGGATCTGTATGTACTTCCTGGAAAAGGCTCATATCGGGGAGGTTCAGTCCTCCATCTGGCTTGATGAAGACATCAGGAAGGCAGAGGAAAATAATATCTTCCTGCTTTGATACCAGATTTTGCTAAAAAAGCCCCGGGCGGTCAGATCCGTCCGGGGCTTTATTTTACTTAATTAACCTTGGCCTTTACAGTTACGGAGTATTTCTTTCCGTTAATGGCGGCTGTGATCTTCACTCTGCCTTTCTTTATGCTTCCGGAATTTGCAACGGTCAATGTCCTGTAATCCGGTGAAAGATAAACGTTGAAGCCCTTCTTTGATTTAACAGCATTTGCAGAGCTTACGGTAGTCACTTCTGTCTTTCCGTCCACATACCAGTCAGCGGAAAGGAATTCCGATTCGTCGCTCTGGACGCTCTTTCCCGCAAACTGCATAAGGTTTACGGATACAGATAAGCCTTCTCCCTTAAGAGCCGTGATCTTTTTATTCTTTAAGCCATTCTTGTCAAAGTTTACATTTACAACAGTGAGGCAGAGTGTGCATTCATTAACCGGGATCATAAGTGTATATGAAGCATGGCTCTTATCGGCCTTTACCGTCACCTGACCCTTTTTATTTAGCTTGAAGAGCTTCTTCACATCTTTGGGGCTTCCGTTGGTGGAGGAGCCGTTTGATGAGTTAAAGGAGACGGTAACCTTGCCAATATCCAGACCCTTAAGCTCTTCGGCATTAAACTTTGCGCCGGCGTTTACGGTGAGCTTCTGTATGCCCTTAAGCTTATTTAACCCGGTTAAGCTGAATATCCGCTTTTTACCCTGCTTTTCGCCGGTCATCTTTATGGTGTCACCGAGAACCTGGGTGCGCTCACTCTTAGAACCGCTCTCTGCCTTTCTTTCTTCAGAAGCGATAGCTTCTCTCTGCTTCTGCGCACTTTCTTCAACTACTTTGAAATCAAAGACCCAGTATTCCGTTTCTTCAACTTTGCCTTCATCCTCTTCCTCTTCAAGCTCCTCGGAGAGCTCAAAGCTTATTCCCGGGTCTGTCTTTACTTCCACTATCTTGCTTACATCCTCTTTTGTGGGATCGCCGTTGAAAT
>CADCQV010000115.1 GCA_902803625.1 uncultured Lachnospiraceae bacterium | reverse complement strand
TTTTTCTCAAAAAGAAGCAGGATGCGGGCTGCAATATGCTGATCAGCCAGCTGTTCTTTGAGAATACCCTGTTTTACAGATTTTTGGAGTATACGGAAAAAAACGATATCACCATTCCGATACACGCTGGGATAATGCCGATAACAGACAGTAAGCAGCTCGGACGTACCATAACCCTGTCCGGGACCAGTGTGCCTAAAAAGCTTGCAGACATCTGTGCAAATTACGGGGACAGTCCGGAGGATATGAAAAAGGCCGGGATAGAATATGCCGTAAATCAGGCAGTTGATCTCGCATCAAATGGGGTTCAGGGGATACACGTCTATGCCATGAATAAGCCGGAGCTATGCGAAGAAGTGTTTAAGGCGGTGAGGGAGTGTATGTAAGATCCTTCGTCGCTAACGCTCCTCAGGATGACATTGTGGCGGCGTGCGCTTTCCTTCTTCTGAGGAGGCTCTCATACCAAAGACCTAAGACCGCTGCTATGACGGACAGGAGACTTATCACAACTCCGGATCTGAAGCCCTTCGGGAAGAATGAGATCCTGATATCATGCGGACCTTTTTCAAGATGGGCAGAAATCCAGAGACCGTCGAAGAGCCGGATATCGGCCTCATTACCATCGATATAGAGCTTCCAGCCGGGCTCATAGGGAACCGAGAGGATAAGCTCCCCCGGAGAATTCATGTCAATATGCCCGCTAAGCTCATTATCGGAAATCTCAATGCCGCTCAGTCTCTCGGATCTGTTTACCGCTGAAGTAAAGGAATCAACCACCGAGGGATTCAGTCGGTAAAATTCTATATCCATTTCAGTATCATCCTTATCTTCGGAAATAAAGGTGGCATTTGTGCCCTTTCCGCGGTACCCAAGATCCACAAGATATCTGTATTTATTGAGGGGCAGCTTACCAAGGGAGGTGCCGTCGGAAAAATTAACCTTTACCTCCGCCTTTGTCTTAGTCCTGTTATATGCATAGAGATGACAGGCATCGCTGAAATTGACGGTCAGGGAATTGTCATGACCTGAAGTCGAGCCACTGTCATGGGAACCATAGCTCATAAGTGCGGTGCCTGAGATATTCAGATCATGCATAAGGGCATTCTGCGCTTCCACGGGAGAGCCTTCGCTGTTCGGCGCCGGGATAAGGGAGTCTATTATTTTTTCGGCATCCCCGGAGGGGATAAAAAGCTTATCCTTTACAACGTCATTGCAGCGGATCACGTAACCGTTCGGCAGATAATCGTTATATTCGTATAATGCCGCGCCGTTACTGTGCTTATAGGGTGAAGCGATGTCATCCGAGGTACAGATCCTTCCGGATGGAACAAAGATATACTTCTGTCCGGATAAGAGGCTGGTAACGGCAGTGGACCCGTCTGAAAGATAGAAGACCCGGCTGTTCATAAAGCCGTATTTATTAAGGTATTTAATGATGAGTCCGTTTGTGGTCGATGAGAAAAAGGAGAGGGAGGGATAATCTATCATCATGGAATCGTTTCTCACACTCCGTCCCACCTCGTCAGCCCTGGATAAGGGAGAGTCGTCATCAATATCCGCCATGATCTTTTCAGTATTAAGAACCTTGAAATCATCATACTTACTGAAATAATCGTCACGTTTTACGGTACGGTTATTTGTGTAATACATATTCAGTATGATCTCAAAGCTAAGGGTCAGAAGAAGTGCATAGCGGAACAGAAGCTCCTGCATATTCCCGGGGAAATGCTCCTTTGAGGGGGCGGAGCGGTAGAAAAGGCAGAAAATGACAATGCTGAGGGCAAAGACAAAGGTAAGTATCTTTGCAATGTCGTCCATTCTTTCCCTGTCCGAGAAATAAGCGGTCACAACTATAAGGATGTAGGAGAGGGCAAGAGAAATATATAAAAGATCCTGCTTCGAGCTCCGGATAAGGAGGAAGGCATCGTAGCCTATGGTTATTAAAAGCAGGGTATATAGATAGCCCTGTCTCGCAGGAAGGGAATCAGGGAAATTAAGCCCGTGCCATATAAAGTTCAGGATGTTGATATCAAAGGACAGGATGAAAAAGATTAGAAGGCTTAAGCAGCATATCCTTTCCTTTGTTCTGTTCCGGATATTAAAGGCATAGAGAAAAATGAGAAAAAATACCAGAAGTCCGCAGTAAATGTTCGGGTAATGTCCGAGCCCCGTTTCCGGCTCCACTCCGGGAAGATGGGAGGTCAGTAAGTCGACAGGGCCTAAGTAGATCTTGAGCTCCGAAGGAAAACGGATATTTGTAAAGGTGGTGAATTTGAGGGCATAGTACTCCGGGAGCAGGAGTAGCGCCGCAGTAGACGCAGAAAGAAGGGAGAAGATAATGAACCGGATAAGCCTCCCGGTACGGAAGCCGCGGATCACATTTAATATAACAAACTGGAGAAAGAGATAAATGCAGAGCATAATGGAGAGATAGTAATTCGTGAAAATGGCATAGGAAAGGGAAAGATAATAAATAAGGGGAGAGCCGTCATCCATTATGATCTCCAGTCCGAGTACCGTTACGGGAGCAATGAAAAGCACATCCATCCACTCCACATTCCAGTTATAGGCAGCCATAAAGGCGCTCATTGCATAGCAGAGCGAAAATACGACAATGGCGGGGTCGTAGCGCTTAAAGTGATATCTAAGGTACATTGAAGAAGTGAGCCCCATAAGTCCTGTTTTAATAACGACTGAATAGGACATAAACTCAAGTATGTATTTTTCGGGAAAGAGGATGATAAGGAAATTCAGGGGAGAAGCCAGGTAGTAGGCGATCACTGCGAGGAAATTCGTTCCCAGTCCGGCATTCCAGGAATACCACAGGCTTTCGCCATGCTTTATCTTTCTGTAGAACTCATAGAAAAACGGGGTATACTGCTGGTACATATCCTTTTTTAAAAAGGTGATATCTCCGAAGGGATAGATATTCCGAAGGACAAAAAGAAGAAGGGTCGCAAAAAAAGGCAGAGCGAAGGCTGTCAGATAGAATAGGGGCTTTGTATGGGTTTTGTAGTATTTGATCAGTGATTCCATAATAAAGATCCTTCGCTGCGCTCAGGATGACAAAGTCAGCTGCGCTCAGGATGACAAAGTCAGCTGCGCTCAGGATAACAAAAATGCCTCAGTCCATCAGGTCATTATCATCAAAGAGCTCATAATACTGGTATCTCCGGTATTTCTGAAGCTCGGGATCATTGATGTCATTGTCCCTGTCGGTTCCATCTTCACTAACAGTATGAACAGCGCTTACAACGGGGGTTTTTTTATACTGCTCCGAAAGAAAGGCACGGTAGCCACAGATATCCGTCCCTGCTGCTTTAAGTGTCAGATTCCCAAGGAAATTTGCGCTGATATCCAGATCCTTTTCTCCTTCATACTCATAATTTGTCCAGATAAGGAAGGGTACCTTATAACGGAGGCGGTTTTCCTCATCCGTAAGATTTGAGCCTGTCTTTCCGTTAAGCTGCCAAAGCGGCTCTACCACATGGTCTGCAGCCTGATGGTCACCGAAGAATACGATAACAGTGGGATCACTAATGCTGTCAAAATAGGAAATAAAGCTTTTGAAGGCACTGTCGGTTATCTTCTGAAGGGACAGGTAGTGTTCGAGGGCTGTGTCACCGCTTAAGCCGTCGACCTTTATGTTCCCGGGATAATCCTCAGGACTTCCCGAGTATTCCGAATGGTTCTGCATGGTAACATTAAAGGAAAATAACGGGGTTTCGGTTCCGCTTTCCTTATACAGATTTATGATCTCCCTGAAAAGGGTCTCATCGCTTATATATTTCCTCATATATCCGGGATTTCTTTTCTTGAAATAGTCGATAAAATACATTTCTTCAAAGCCCAGCAGAGGATAGACCTCATCCCTGCACCAGCCGGTTGATTTGTAGGGGTGCATCGCAACGGAATGGTATCCCCTGCTGCTAAGGTACGCGGGAAGGGCATCGATTTCTTTTTTAATAAACTGCTGAAAGGGAATAGAGCCGTTCGGAAGAAAGGCCATGGAGTTTCCCGTTAGATATTCAAACTCGGTATTCGGTGTGTTTCCGCCCTTTACCGATACATGGAGGTAGCCCGAGGTAACATTCTCATCATCCATAAGGGAACGGATATAGGGCATAAAGTCCTCATTTGCGGTAAAACCGGAGGCTACGGCAGGATCAGAGAAGGCCTCGCACATAATTACTATGATATTGGGAGTGTCCGCGTTGCTTACGGGCTTTTTTATGAACCTGCCTCCGTAATCCTTCTCAAGTGAGGTACGGATGCTTCTTTTACTGTAGTCGCCGGGTCTGTTGACGGACAGGAATTTCATATCGTAAATAAAGGCGAATACCGTGCCGTCCTTCATGGTCATGGTAGCCGGGGTAAAAAGCTTATCGTAGACCTTAAGTGCTTTTACGGTTTTTTCACTCTGTATGAAGGGAACGTATGCAAAGAAAAAGAAGACGGCGCTTAAAGCCGTGAGTATGATACGGAGCCTTATGTTGTCCTCAATGGTCAGATCACAGTATTTGAAGCTTAAAAATAACAGGAGAAAGAGAAAGGCAAGGATCAAAACCTTTCTTTCCGGGGTATAGTCATAATTATCCGCAACAGAGGCTGCGGTATGTAAGGAGAAAAAGTCCCATGGAACAAGGGTGCTTCCACGGAACCTGTAAATATAGTGGTTTGCAAGCCCCGAGAGAAGGGCAAGGGCGGACAGAAGGTAAAGCGAAAGCTTTAAGCTTCCCGACAGGGCGAA
>CADCQV010000114.1 GCA_902803625.1 uncultured Lachnospiraceae bacterium | reverse complement strand
AATATCCCGGTGCAGCTGCCCCGGGATATTTTGTTGAAAAGTCTGCAAAAGTCAACAGGGATGCTGTGGTATCTTTTTTGATCTCTTTGGATTTCAAGAGATCTGTCTTGTTAAAAACCTTGTTAAAAACCGTCAGGACTTATTGACGTTTCACACCATAAATGGTATTTTTTGATACATGAACATGATCAAAGATATCATTTCATACCAAATATGAGGTATTCCAATGACAATAGAAGAGATGAAAAAAGAAAAAGCATTACTGGGGATCAGTAATGAGGAACTGTCAGGTCTTTCGGGAGTCCCGGTCAGTACTATTCAGAAGGTTCTGTCCGGTACCACTGCTTCGCCGAGAATGAGCACGATCGTCGCTCTGGAAGAGGGCTTACGGATCGCAGACCGTAACTGCCGGATCTGTTCCCCGATTCATGATACAGGCAGCTCTGATATGGTTAAGGAAGAGGTTGTTGACTATTGTTCCAAAGGTCAGGGAGACTATACTCTGGATGATTATTATGCCATTCCCGATGAGAGAAGGGTGGAGCTCATTGACGGGGTGATCTACGACATGGGAGCTCCCACATACAGGCATCAGGCAATGCTCGGAGAATTATACCTGCAGTTCAGAGCCTGTATAGATAAGCACAGGGGAAGCTGCAGGGTCGTATTGTCTCCCTGTGATGTACAGCTCGATAATGATAATAAGACAATGGTGCAGCCGGATCTTTTCATCATTTGCCGGAATTTTGATATAAACATGAAGCATTTTACGGGTGCGCCGGATCTTGTTGTTGAGATCATATCTCCCTCTACCAGATCGAAGGATATGCTTTTGAAATCATATAAATACGGAAAAGCCGGAGTCCGTGAGTACTGGCTCGTTGATCCGGAGGAGGAAGAGGTGATAGTTTACGATTTCACGGGCAGGGATATGAAATTGAACAAATTCTCTTTTTCTGACACCGTTCCAATCTGCATTTCCGAAGGAAAGTGCAGCCTTGATTTCTCAATTATCAGCAAAGCTTTAAGGTAGTCGTATTCCCGGGTATAGTTCAATTTAATGCGATCCCGTTAATGGTCTTAATAAGGATAAAAATAACAGAAAAATCAAAAAAAATCTTTATTTTTTGTGCAGAAGTGATATAATAAAGAAAGTTTATCAAATATTTGTACAGTATCTGTAAAGGAGGCTTGGATGTTAAAAAAACAGAGTATTCTACTTAAGCTTATGATCATGACACTGCCCCTTGCGATCTTTGCGATTGTTATGGGGATTTATGCAGGAGTGAGCCAGCTGTCGGTATTAAACGAGGCAAAGGAAGTTTACTTTGACGAGCTGTCCGGCATTATTGATGATGTTCTTGCCTGCGACAGGGATTTCTACCAGTCACAGATAGGTAGTGACCGTGCCCACATCAAGGAACAGGCGGGAGATGAGGCTGCCGTAAAGGAAGAACTTGATGATTATGACGGAAATAAGCAGCAGGTATATGACGGCCTGGATTCCATTACTGCTGCAACATCAAAGGATCCGTACCTATATAACAGCTTCAGGATAGACGGACAGACTGCTTCGGTAGCCGATCTTCTTTCAGATGCGAAGGCAAAGGTGGATGCCTGGGCTGCAATATATGACCCTCATACCAAGGCGGGAGATTATGAATCACAGTATTCGGCCTTTCTCGAGGCGAGGGAGATCATAGGCTCCATGCAGGATATCATTGAGGAATACGGAAATTATAAGAATAAGGAAATGCAGAATGAGATCCGGAACAAGGTAATAGTTCTCATTGTGATAATCGGTGTGATCGTTATTCTTATAGCATTACTTACGGTTTCCGTTCTCCGTTATCTCCTCGGAAGCACGAAGGAGATTAATAATTCCCTGTCCCATATGGCCCGGGGTGAATTTGTAAGGATCAATAACTATCTGGATTACCGGGATGAGATAGGAGGCATGATACAGAGCACGAACAGCGTGATAGATAAGCTTAGCGAGATCATTTCTGATATCCGCGAGACCACCGAAACACTTGGGAATTCTTCTTCGGAGCTTGCAGACACCGCAAATCAGATATCGCATACCGCAGATGATGTGAGCAATGCGGTTCAGGATATCGCAAAGGGTGCCACCGAGCAGGCAGATAATATTCAGCAGGCAACACAGAGTGTCGGAAATATCGATGATGCAGTATCAGGTGTTACCGCAAATTCAAATATGCTTGCCGATACTGCTAATGAAATGAACACCTCAAGCCAGGATTCCGCATCGGAGCTTGACAAGCTGATGAAGAGCTCAGAGGAGATGAACAGGAATGTAGAAGAAATAACAGCCGCTATCAGTGCTACCAGCAGTGCGGTTAATACGGTTAATGAAAAGGTTGATATGATAACGAATATCGCTTCCCAGACAAACCTCCTTGCTCTTAATGCCAGCATAGAGGCGGCCAGGGCCGGCGAAGCGGGAAGAGGCTTTGCTGTTGTTGCAACAGAGATCGGAAATCTTGCCACAGATTCCAATACAACAGCTGATGAGATACGTAAGGAAATGACCAGCCTTCTTTCCCAGTCCGAGCAGGCGACCTTAAAGGCAGAGCAGGTTAAGAAGGTTGCCTTGGAGCAGCAGGAGGTACTGCAGGCTACGGTTGAAAGTATTCACGGGCTTATTGCGAATATCGAGACAACGGTTAACGGGGTCGGAAGTATCTCAAGTGATGCAGGGGTTTGTATGTCCGCTAAGGATGTGGTTGTGGATGTTATGGATTCCCTTTCCGCGATTTCCGAAGAAAATGCCGCATCTACGCAGGAAACCAGCGCTTCCATGCAGGAGCTTAATGCTACCGTAAATGTTCTTGCAGGATCTGCTGACCAGCTGAAGGGACTTGCGGAGAGACTCAGGGATAATATGTCATTCTTTAAGTGAGTTCCTGTTTTCGATTAGGAGTCTCAGGCGTTCAAGGATCAAGGCTCCTCCGAATACAATAATGAAATTCAGGGCAAAGGAGAGTGGAAATACTATTCTTTGCCCTATTAAATATCCGGGCATTCCGGCATTAAAGCACTGTATCATATAGACGGGGAGTGCGAGATTGCCGGTCAGGTGCAGGAATGAGTAAAGCTTTGGCTTTGCTTCAAAAAAGCATTTCAGGTTTTCGTTATGAGCGGCTCCGAGGATCAGAGGCGGAATAAGAGAAAGGATGATGGAAATCCCGAATAAAAGCCTGATCACTCCGCTTTCACCGATAGCTGAGGGCATCCTGAATTTAAGAAGGAGAAAAAGCCCGAGCCCCGCCAGAGATAAAATAACGCACGAAATAGTAACCCTGCCATCAGGCACCGGGAGCATTTCTTCATCGGATCCGTTCTTCAAGATTCCCCGTATCATAAAACCGATCAGCATAAATGCAAAGCCGATATAATAATAGCTTTCCATTTTTAACGGATTAATGAGCCACAGGAATATAAGAAGCAGGCAAAAAAGGGGAAGACTCTTTACCGGAAGCAGCTTTCCCATAAAGAAAAGTATAATATAAAAGAAGAGTATCCCTGTCACAAACCAGTATAGTGAGGGGTAGATAAATACGGTAAAAAGCCCCGGGGGGGCAAGGGAATAAAATCCGGTCAGGTAAGAGAGAAGGTAGAATAATAAAAGGAGCGGAAGGATACGCTTTATCCTTTTAAGATACCAGCCCGGAAAATCCTTAAGATCGGCAGATCTGATCGAGGGGAACAAAGAAAAGCCGCTTATTAAAAAAAAGAGGTTATTTCCGAGAGTATCCCCGAAAACAGTGATCCACTTCCATTCTCCGGGCAGAAGGCTGTTACAATGATAGCAGAAGATCATTACGGTTGCCGCAGCCTTCAGGATATCGATAATATAGATTTTATTCTGTTTCAAATTAACCTCCGGAAATGAACTATGGAAAGATTCTTCGCTTCGCTCAGAATGACACTTGCTTAACGCCAAGGCAGTCTTCTGATCGAAATACATCAACCCATCTATAGCGATATTTTCAGGATATACGTTTACATTATAACCCAGGCTAAAAAGAAGTAAACCAAATAATTGGTTATTCTGAGCGAAGCGAAGGATCTTATCCGTATATTTTTTTTATTTTCTTAATGTTTTTCATGCAGCTTTTCGGTTATAATAGCTTGCAGGAGTATCGACTTTAGAGAGGACAAAAAAATGAAGAAAAAGCTGTTTATATTTCTAACGGTATTAGCGCTTTTATTCAGTTCACTTCCCGCTTTTGCGGCGGTTTACAGACGTTCGGCCAATGTTTCTTCAGAGGTGGAGCAGTATCAGAAGGCATCCGAAGACTGGATAAAGTCCAAGGGCTCCTGGATCACCGGAGAGGATATTTACTTTATCCGCTTCGGGGGCAAAAATATAGAGCATGCTGTTTCCGTAGATGAGGAAAAAAAGACCATTACCACCGAAAAAGGCAAAATCTATAACCTTGAAACCGACGGCTTCCTCCAGTCCTGGGCAGGCACTCACTTCTATAAGAAGAGTGAAGGCAAGAACGGGACAGAGTGGAAGATGATAGAGTGGCCACAGATCAATATTATAAGGAAAAAGGAAAAGGGCAGTGACGAAAACGGCGAATACTACTTCTATGTATTCAGCTATGAGTTCAAGGACGAGATGTGAATTCCGGTATAAAGCTTTCCTTGGCGACAGACCTGTCCTGGATATAGGCGTTTTCAATTCCAAGCTTAATTGCGTAGTCAACGAGCCTGTCGTATTCGGCTTTTGTTATCCGGCGGTCTAGCTCAGGGAACTTTTCTCCGATCCCCGGCATAGGGGTGTACTGGCTCATTATGCTTATATATATTGAATCCCCGTAGGTT
>CADCQV010000113.1 GCA_902803625.1 uncultured Lachnospiraceae bacterium | reverse complement strand
GATCTACACACAGAGGGAGAACCCGGATCTCGAATACGTGATACCAAAGGAGGGCACCAACGTATGGATAGACTCCTGGGTTATACCGAAGAATGCGAGACATAAGGAAAATGCGGAGAAGTTCATTGATTTTCTCTGCCGTCCGGACATAGCATATCTGAATTTTGATTATATAACCTACTCAACCCCCAATATCCCGGCGAGGGAGCTTATCGAGGATGAGGACATCAGAAATTCGCCCATAGCATTTCCGGTGCTTTCGGACTATGAGCTTGAAACCTATACCTATCTTGGGGAAAAGGCCGACCGTCACTTAAACGACCTCTGGCGGGAGGTAAAATCTTACTGACCGAGCCCCTATTTCAGATCAGACTTGCTGATACGGGGTACCTCATCCATATGAAGGTATTTGCTTAAGGATTTTATGATGAAATCGTGATCCTGGACATGGTTTAAGCCGGATACTATGATGATCCCCACAACACCGGCATCCTCCACGCGGATCGGGAAGCCGCCGCCGCAGCAGGCATAGATATTCTCATCCATAAACTTATCCGCCATGGTCTGATCGTTCTGCTTAAGGCGCATAAACCAGGATAAGGAGCTTACCTCGGTTCTAAGGACCGTATTGAATTTCCGGTTCATCCAGGACACATTGTCAAGATTTGTTCCGTCCCTCATGGCCTGGTAGCAGATGAGACCATTGACACGTCTTATACTTATAGAGATGCTCAGCTCTTTTCTGACGGCCTCCTGAAGCATGAAGTTCCCGAGAGCAATGGCGTCCTCATTTGAAAAGTGGCTGAACTGCAGGATCTCTTCCTGCATATCGAGTATCTTTCTTATTTCTTCCACGGTTTTTTCTTTTTTTTCGGAATTCATTTTTTGCCGCCTTTCTTTGGTGATTATTTCCTTCAGAATAGCACAGTTGAACGCAAGTTACAAATGAGGGCTCTTTATCCCATATCAGTTCTTGAGAGCTTGTTCCTGAGGTACAGGTCGGCAAGGACAATGCCGGTCATGGCCTCAACAACCACTACGGCCCTCGGAACGATGACGGGGTCGTGACGCCCCTTTATCTCAATGATACGTTCCTTTCCGGAGGATGAGACTGTTTTCTGAAGCTGGGATATGGAGGGAGTGGGCTTTACTGCTGCGCGGAATACAAGGGGGCTTCCGTCACTCATTCCTCCGAGGGTCCCTCCCGAATGATTGCTGCCCTTGACGATCCGGCCGTCCTTTATCATAAAGGGGTCATTATTTTCCCTGCCGCTCACTTGCGCGGATCTGAAGCCGTCTCCGACTTCAAAGCCCTTGATGGCGCCTATACTTATAACGGCCTTTCCAAGCTCGGCGTCAAGCTTATCAAAGACAGGTTCCCCGAGCCCTGCGGGAAGACCGCGGACAATACATTCTATGATGCCTCCGGCGGAATTTCCCTCCTTCCTCAGGGAATCCAGGTATTCCGATGCTTTGATAAAGCTGTCCTTATCCGGAAGACAGAGCGGATTTTCCCGTGATTCCCGGATATCGGTTTTTTCCTCCGGTACGCAGACCGGACCTATCTGACGCGAAAAAGCGGTGACCTCAATATCAAGAGCTGAAAGGAGCTTTAATGCAACGGCACCCGCAGCCACCCTCCCTGCGGTCTCCCTTCCGGAGGATCTGCCGCCTCCGCGGTAATCCCTGAAGCCGTACTTTTTGTCAAAGCAGAGATCCGCATGTCCCGGACGGTAAATATCCTTTATCTCCGAATAGTCCTTTGAACGCTGGTCTTTATTCCGGATAAGCAGAGCTATGGGGGTTCCGAGGGTCCTGCCCTCAAAAACCCCCGACAGTATCTCGACCTCGTCGGCTTCCTGCCTCGCTGTCGTAAATCGGGACTGTCCGGGCTTTCTCCTGTCAAGGTACTTCTGTATATCCTTTTCATCAAGGTCAAGACCTGCGGGACAGCCGTCCACTACAGCGCCAACAGCGGCGCCATGGGACTCCCCGAAGGTTGTTACCCTGAAAACTGTTCCGTAAGTGTTTCCTGCCATAGGTTTCTCCTATATTAAAGCTGATTTTCTCCGCTATGTCATCCTGAGCGCCAGCGAAGGATCTTCTACCTTGCGGGGCACTGCCGCGCATAGCACGTCAAAGCGTGCCCGAAAAACTAAATGACCAAAAATAAACCTGTTTTTGGTCATGTGTCCACCGGACATTTTTCCATCCTGAGCGCAAAATAAGGATCTTTCAAAGGGTTATAGAAGATTCTTTGCCTTGCCCAGAATGATATAGTAACACATTAAGGGAAGTATTTAAATTCCTGCGGTGCAGGAAAAATGGCAGGAAAAAGCTTGGCCTTTTTCGTTTACTATACAAGCGGTAGTATGTTATAATTAACAGACCGATGTGAGGGTTTTTTACCACGTTTTCGCGGGGAAATATATGGAAAG
>CADCQV010000112.1 GCA_902803625.1 uncultured Lachnospiraceae bacterium | reverse complement strand
GTGGACATCGGTTTTGCGCCGACCGTAGCGAAGCGGAGACCGCGTAGCACGGAACAATCCGTATTTAATCAAAATGTGACTTTTGGTGTCCGAATCATAATATCAAATAAAGACAGTAGTTGCGGATCCGGATGACAGAAAGGAAAAAAGATATGGTGATATGGGTAAAGGATAATGAAATGGATGCTTTTTTGCCGCTTGTTCCGGACGAAATGAAGGGGAAGGTAAAAAGCGGGGAATGGTTTTGTCTGGGAGGATTGGCAGAACCAAAAGAAACAGCTGTGAAGACAGCGGAAGAAAAGTCTGCCGCGGGAGTGCTTTTGTTTTCTCCTGAGGAGGGGATAAGCTTCGGAGAGGACAGGGTCTCAATGATAGAGCTGCACTGGCTGTATGTTTCCGAAAGATACAGGCAGGAGGGGATCGCAAACGAGCTTATGCAGGAGCTTTCGGATATTCTGGAGGATAATCCGGCGGAGGGGATAATCTGTGATATACCTCTGGGAAGTGAGTACGATCTCATAGAGGACTTCTTTTCTTCCTGGGGATTTTCATTCGAAGTGACGGAATACAATGAAATGACCATTACAAAGGAGGACTGCCGCAGGGAGATAAGCCCGGAAAATAAGGAAGAAGCATTGAGGCTTGCTTCCGGACCTGCAAGGAATATCGATCTGATCTCCGTTTCCGAGCTGTCAAAGGAAGACTTCAAAAAAAGTATACAGAAGATGAAGGAGGAGGAGAGATCCGGGTATTATGACAGGCTTTCCGAGAACAGGGATGACTATGCGGGAGACATGAGCTATGCCGTGATCCACGGAGATGATGTAAGCTCTATGGCTCTCTTTGAGAGACTTGCCGACGGAAATCTCCATATGGTCTTACTGGAAACTCTTTCAAAAAGAGGAGCAAAGGAGCTTCTGACCCTGCTTCGTTACTGTGCGGGCTATTATTATCTTAATTATCCCGAGGAGACGACCGTGAATTTCTCACTGGGGATAGAGAGAAGCCGGAATCTGGCTGTGCATCTGTTTCCGGACAAGGAACCGGTCCGGGTAAGAAGGGGTTATTTCTTTTGATCAGGGGATAAGGAGAAAGCTATGTGTGATAAACAGAAGACACAGGAAAGGGTTCAGACACCGATACAGGTCAGCGAGGAACAGCTAAAGAGAGTGGAAGACAGCCGGTATGTGATCCGCCGGATGGATGAAAGCCAGTATTATTCTGAGACCAGGAAGATCAGCGACAGTACTCACGATAATTATTTAAGGATCAATATAAGGGATGCGATAATAAGAAACCTCGGCCGTGAACGGTATGCAGCCTTTGACGGCCTTATGATACAGGGGGAGGGAGCAGCTGATGAGGAAAGCGTTGCTCTGCATCATGCATCCGGTTCAAAGCTCGCCATGGAAGGGGAGGACGTTATAGAGTTTAATCTCGCCGGCAGCGGGTATATGAATTACCGGCTTCCCCACAAGGGGATCTCAGGTTATGGCAGCGCTGATGATTTTAAGGAAGAAAAAAAGGCCAGGTGGTATAACAAAAACAAGTTACTTACCTGGACCAAGCTTGCTAAGACGGAGAGCAGTATAGAAGAATATAATGACGCTAACATTGAACAGAATAAAAAGATTGAAGAGATCTACGGCAAAAAGCTCGAATATAGCTTAAAGGGCCGGAAGATGAATCATATCCGCAAAAAGGAAAGCGTGAACGTTAAGGGTGCCGGTAAGACCAGGTTTTATCTCCGGGGACCAAACACGTCAAATACAGGAAAATATTCTGAGGATAATCTGGAGGAATATATCCTGGAGCTTGGAAAACAAACGCTTAAGAACAAGCTCGAGACCTGGGACTGGATGGATGAGGAGGAGCTAAAGAAGGAAAAACCGGTCAATATCATCATACAGGGGCACAGCCGGGGCGCCGTTGCCTCCGGTCTTGGTGCGATGCGGCTTAAAAAGTGGATAAGCGACAAATATCCGAGTCTCCTTCATAAGGTGAGATTTCAGCTTATACAGTATGATCCTGTTCCGGGAGATAATGAATACTTCGGTAATAACGCAAAAATAGATCATACCGGGGAAAAGAGCAAAAAGTCCGACTATATGCCACTCGGAGACGATGCCGAAACCACTGTGGTTTATTCCCTGCATACGCAGTATCCGATGCTGTTCACACCCCAGTATGTAAAAAATGCAAAGCGGATAATCTTAACGGCTGCCGATCATGGAGCAGGTCTTTCAAAGACGGACGAAACCCAGGACAAGGTCACAAGGGCTACCTATCTGGCCGAAAAGAACGGACAGATTGAGGCTTTCCGGTCATCAGGCTTAAATGAGCTGGATGAAGGTGTTTATATAGCAGATGACAAAAATAACCTGATAAAAATAAGGAGCCTTGAAGAATATGATGCTCTGGCAAAAACTCTCCTTTCCGGATTAAAGTCACAGGAAAGCCGTCATACAGTGATAAGAAAAGCGGTGACCGCCTGGTTTTCCGCCGCTGAAGACAGACAGAACAAGGTAAAAAAGACACAGCTGTCAAAAAAGGAGGAGAAGAAAGCCGAACAGAGTGAGAAGCTGAGACAGGAGCTCACTTCCCTTACGACACCCGCTCAATTGAAGAAGGTTCAGGAGGAAAAGGAAAAGCTGGAAAATATGCCGAAGGATTCTCCCGGGCAGGCCGGGGAATATATGAAGAAAAAGGAAAAGTACCTGAAGGCAAAAAAGTCCGGCCTAATAAACTATATCAACTGGCTATATGATCAGAAGGGAAGCTTTATCAATAAAACCAGAAGAGATTATCTTCAAAAGCTGATCACGCTTTCATATCAGCTCGAGAAATTCTACGGAGGCTTTCCCTCGGAGAAACGGCAGGAAAAGATCGCCGCTCTTGCAGTGGAGGTGAGAAAATATGCCGGATTTGATAATCTGGACAGCTTTCTGCCTGCTTATCTGAAGAGGGAGCTCTATCTCGGATCCGAAAAGAAGCTGAGGGCTTTTCTCGTTATGCCTGCACTTAAAGAGGAGGCAGAAGAGAAAAAGGCAGAAGAGAAAAAAGAAGAAAAGCCCGCAGAGGAGAAGAAGACCGGGGCAGAGAAGCCTGCTGAGGTTCAGGCTGAAGTAAAGGATGAAGTTCAGGCTGAAGTCAAGGCTGAAGTAAAGGATGAAGTCCAGGCTGAAATAAAGGCAGAGGAAAAGGCCGAAAAGAAAAAAGAGGGGTTACAGGAGCTGCCCTTCGCAAAGCATGATGTCCAGATAAGCGGTCTGGACAAGGCTTTTGAAACGCAGGATATAAATAACTGCTACTGCTGCGTCGGAGCTGCCATGCTTAATCAGTTTATCTCCAAAAAGAAGGGCTATAAGAGTGTCATAAAGAGCTGTTCACAGTATGACCTGAGAAGCTTCCGGCCTGATGTCAGGAAGTTTGATCCGGCCAATAAGGCGGGGCTCGGAGAGGAAGCCTATTACGGTGTTGTCCGTGAGATAGACCAGTTCGCTGGAGCCGGAAAGCATTCCTTCGGAAACCTTTTTGATATGGGAGACTTTATGTTTGACAGGCTTTCCAAAGAGGGAATAGAGAATGTGATGCTGAACAGGTTCCTATTGAACGTATCAAAGATCGATCCTAAAAAGAAGGATGATCCTATAGAACAGCAAAAGACGGAGACCAGAGTAAAGAATTACCGGAGCATGTTTGCCGACAGGATAAATGAGATCCTGTCCGGAGGAAGCGTGGCCGGTGTATATATAACGGAGGGAAAGAACCCGCACTATATTGCCATTACCGGCATCAGGGGCGACGAGCTTACCGTATATGATCCTTACGAATACAAGGGAAAGCCGTACATTTTAAAGATCGATGAACTCGTTAAACAGGGAAGAAGTCTGGATGTCTGCTGGCTCTCCGATATGAAGCCTGCCGAGGAGCTGAAGAAGGAATATCCAAACCTTGAGCTTGGCGATGACGGAGAGAGCCTGAAGCTGAAGAACGAGAACTACAGCGATTATTATTTATCCATAGCCCATACGAAGGGCATCACGGTGTCAAATGAACAGGACAAAAAAGTGGAGGGGCTGAATGATTTCGGCCAGATGGCTTACATTCCTGTCAAAAATGCGGAGGTTGAAAAAATCACGCTCAGTGAAGCGGCGGCAGATGCCCTTGCCTGGGAAGAGGAGAAGATATTACAGCAGAAAGAGGCGGAAAGAAAGGAAGCTGAAAAGAAGGCAGCTGAGCAGTTTGACAGATCCGTAAAGCTGCTCTTTAACGATATCTTCAAAGGCCGGGGACTGCTTGAGGATACGTTTAAGGATCTTAATACGGAATTCAGATCCGAGAAAAAAGAATCTGTGAGTTATAACAGGCTGCGTTCGGCTTTAGAAAGGGTCAGGCTGATCTCCGGGAGGGTCGGGGATCCGGAAAGTGTCTTCCGTTCCGGAGAGCTTATGGAGGCCCTGACAGCTCTCTCAGAGACTGCAAACAGCTACTATGACCTTCACAGAGGCCATCAGTATACTGACAGGGGTGAAAAGCGGAGAAAGGCCTGTGACACGATAAGAGAGCTGGTAAGCGAATTTTATGACAGGCTTGATATGAATACCGGAGGAAAGGGCTTAGGCAATGTGACCGAGAACAGGCTTCCGGAGGGTGTTACCGAAAAGGAGATAAAGAAGTCCGGAGAAAAGCTTCGGGAGCTTTACAAAAATTACGAGAACTGGAAGGAGCATTTTGCGGCACGCGAGGGCTGTGACCGTGCAAATATACGGGATAAAGCCGCATTATTTTCTTCATATGAACGTTATATCGAGATCTACAAGGCCAGCCATTCAATAAAAAAACGCCCGAAGGAGATAGACGAGATCATCAGGGTGGCTGCATTCTACAGGGTTCAGAACAGCTCCATTGAAAGATTCGAAGATATGCGGACGGGCTTTGATGATACCCTTTTGAAGCTTGCGATCCTCCATGTGGATGCAATGGACAACAGACAGAAGCCGGAAAAGACTCTGGAGAAAAAGGATACGGATAAGGGGCTGTCCACGGATCAGATAAAGGCCATCGATGCGATCGACCAGTGGTTTTTAAGAAATTCCCAGAATTCAGGTCTGATGGGCTGGGCAGTGGGAGCGAAGAACCATAACTCGGAGGCTGTGTCGGCACTTCTCGGAAAGACCAGAAGGGAAAGGCTTTTTATCTACTACCTTATAGAAAGCGGGAAGCGTAAGAATCCCGAGATGTTTGACGTATACAGCTCACAGACGGAATATATTCCCGATCTGAATAAATTCAAGAAGCAGATGCTGGCAACGGGATTCAAGGTGCTCTCCCACTTAAGCGGAGAGTATGTGGCCATGAACAAGCTGTCCGATGCAATCCAGGCAAACAGGGAATACAAGGATCTGATCATGGAATGCACAGAGCCGGTGGCCGTAGATAAGTCGGTTAAGCCTGAGGATCTGAAAAAGGATAAGATAGCCTATCGTACATATATGCTGGGAGAGGTTTTCCAGAGCGCAAAGGCATACAGGGATAAGGCAGCACAGTATCTGAAGAAGAAAAAGAAGAAGGATGCAAAGGCGGAGGCGGAGCTTAATGCACTGAAGGAAAAGGCGGTTTCGGATCTAAAAGAGCTTATTGCTGCTGATACTGCCGTGGGAGAGGCGGAAAGCTACGGCGGGATCACGGAACAGGGCACAAAGAAATCCGCCGCGCTTTACTCCGTGAAAAGCAATAATGCCGGAGATCTGTCCAATAATACGAAATATCTCACTCAATACGGTACCAAGGCAGCCCAGAACGCAGGCACGGTTGTTGAGGGTGTTGTAGATGGAGTCGATCTGGTGGAGAAGGGCATCGAAAAGGTGATCCCCTCCGCAGATTTGAAGGGCTGGAAATTAAAGGACAGTACACTGGCGACTACGGATTTCTTTGGCGGGACCGTTACCGCCTCGGGAATAAGTGCTGTGGGCAGCCTGCTGACGGCAATAGTCGGTATATACAATCTTTCCACGTCATCCTCAGGCATGCACGCCGGAGATATCGGGGCAAATGTTGTCAGGATAATCAATTCCGCAGCCAGTGCCACGACAACCGTATGGAAGGGAGTGGAGGCAACACAGCAGTACGTTTCCGCAACCGATACTGTCCTTAACGGAGCGGTGAGCGTCTCTCCGGCGCTGAAGATCGCAGGCACCGTAACAGCCGGCGTCGGTACAGGTCTCGAGTCCTACAATACCATAACGGGGCTTCTGGACTGCCGGAATGCTTCGAAGGCCTCAAAGTATCTTAAGAAAAAAGCCGAAGCGAATAAAGACAGCGGGAAGGATAAGTATGAAAAGAATATGCTTAAGGTGTCGAAGGATATAAGTTCCAGAAAGGCTAAAACAGGCGGATTTAATTTCGTTGCTTCCGGAATGAGTCTCGCGGGACTTTTCATACCGGTATTCGGAACGGCGGTCGCTTTAACGGGAGCGGGGCTTTCCCTGGCTTCGGGAGTAGTCAATATCTTTGGCATCGATCTGAAAAAGATCAGAAAAACCATGTTCGATTCCTATTTCTGCTTTGAGGAATACCTGAAGAAGGCGGTTCTTGTTTTGGAGTCCAGGGGAGAGAAGGTCTACGATATGAAGGTTTTCAGGAGGCGTATGAGGAGGACGCTCGCTGCCGCCGCAGGCTTTTCAAGTGTGGAATCCGCCTGTGACCATATCGGGAAAAGGTACGCTGACTATATCTGCACAAAGCTCTTCGGGGACGAGGGTGAGAGAACAGCGGACGAAAACGAGAGAAAGGCTTATATTCAGCTTATAAAGAGCTTCGGACTGCCCTACAGTGAGGAAAAGAAGATCCCCGCGGCAGCTTCTCTTGCAAGAAAGATGAACGGCAGATAATGTTTGAAACTAAGCTTAAAGCTTGCTTTGGAGCCGCTTAATATAGCGGCACATATACGGAATGGAGGGCAAGATGGATATCGGGAAGACAATGAAGGAAAGACAGGAGCTTATGGAAAGATTAAAGGACTCCCTTCAGAAGGAGCTTGTGGCCTGTGAGATCAGGGAAGTTACACAGAAGGGTGAGCCGGAGATACTTTGGGTCTTATTTGATGAGCTCGGTCAGGACAATGAGGAAGGGGTCCTCGGGGAATTTTATTTTCTGCCGCCGCTGTCCGGGGAGGACGAGGTACAGCTTTTTTCGGCAGTGCTGACAATATCGGACCGGATCGACAAGAATAAGCTGCCTGAGCTTTTTGAAATGATGTCTTACATTAATTTCAGGATACCCTGCGGGAGCTTTTCCATTGACAGAGAGCAGGAGGTTATTGTTTACCGGCTGACAACTCCCCTTTCCGCGGAGATGGAAAAGGAAGAGCTTTTTGGTGAGATGAATATCTGTATGACCAATGCCCTGGTCGCTGCCGATATGTATCTGGATCTCCTCTTAAAGATCAATGCAGGGGAGGCAGGGCTGAAGGATGTGATAGCGGAGATATCCGGTTATTGAGGGGAAATGTGCAAAGCAGGGCTTGTATGTACTTAGACATAATAGTATGATTCAGATATCTGTTAAGAAGCCTTCGGATTCCGGACGGTAACCTATATAAGACGGATTTTGGGGCAGTACCCGGGAAAGAGATAAGGGAGATTTAATGAAGCTATTCATATCCCTGAAGGATCGGATCAAAAACTACCTATACGATACCACGGTCAGCATCAAGGACAGATAGTTTTATTTGACTCACCTGACGGCAGATATCATTCCTCCCGGCGTATGATAAAGAGCCTGAATTATTTTGAATATGCGGTGATACGCTTCGATGGAGAGTACGAACGCCACGGCGCGAGAAAGATAGAGACCAGCACGGAAATGAGGGAAAATACCTCCGGCACCGGAAGGACTGACTCAGGGATCCCGTTCCGGAGGATTATATTCCGAGGATCGCAGAGGAGATAAGCTATATCAGGGGACCCGAAGGTGACCTTCCGAGTATCCAGATAGACGGATACCGAAGGGAAGCGACCAGGGGTGTTCCATTGAAAGACGGAATGGAGATCAGCTTCCATACAATGAGTCTTCCCACAGCAAGGCTGGTATGGCATACTGCCTATGTGGATATTTTTTATTCTCCGGACAGAATGCCGGAGGGAGAAGGCTATAAGGAGTATGCTTTCATCAGACTGGACGGGGAAAACTGGGAGGCCGAGGAGCTTGCGGACAATAAGACCATCGTTAACCGCAATGACGATTTCGACGGCTGGGACAGCTGGAAGGAAGCTAATAAGAAGGGGTTTGACTGCACTGTTCATTTCCGGGTGGAGGGAAATAAGATCATCACTACCACACAGAATCAGGGAATTTCCCTGCGTAATATTACGACGATTCTGGTGGAGCCTCCCGAGCTTTTCGTTTCACTTACGGGAGACCAGTGCGCCATTACAAATATCAGGATAAAGGACTGAAAAAAGGAGAGAAAAGGAGAGAATGGTATGAAAGAATTTCTGAAGAATTACTGGTTTTTACTGACAATGCTTGTGGGTATTGTGGCGGGCTGCATCACCGGAGCGGTCTGGCCCGGTGCAACGGCTCTGGAACCCCTGGGGACCGTATTTATCAACCTTATGTTCTGTGTTGTGGTTCCAATGGTATTTTTCTCCATATCATCGGCTATCGCAAATATGCCGGGAGTAAAAAGAGCAGGTAAGCTTCTTTTTACCACGGTTGTCACCTTCTTCGTCACGGCTTTGATAGCGAGTCTGATCATGTATGCCGTTGTACGCATCTTTCCCGTGTTCACGATGCAGCCGGAATACGAGGCTGCGGATCCGGAGACACTGGGGCTTGCGGATCTCATTGTGAATTTCTTTACAAAGCCTGACTTTGCAGAGCTCTTAAGCCGCCGGGCAATACTTCCTCTTATCATAGCTGCCATTCTCTTTGGCTTCGGAGTACAGCTGTCAGGCGGACCCGAGACAAAGACCGCAGGTATGCTTAAGGATGTTACGGACTGCATATTAAAGACGGTAAAGATCATAACCTACTACGCGCCCATTGGCTTCTTCGGCTTCTTTGCCAGCCTCGTGGCTACCCACGGAAGTGATTTTATGACGAATTATGCGAGGGCGATCATAACCTACTATGTTGTGAGTATCCTCTATATGATCGTTTTCTTCCCCATATATGCCCGTTTCGGAGGAGGAAAGGGCGCGGTCGGCGTTATGCTGAAGCATATTTTCAAGCCGGCAGCGGTTTCCTTTGGTACCTGTTCCTCCGTTGCAACGATACCTACTAACCTGGAGGAGGCAGATGAAACGGGGATCTCAAGGGAAGTAAGTGAGATAGTGATCCCCATGGGCGCAACCATGCATATGGACGGAAGCGCCATGAGCGCTATTATCAAGGTGGCTTTCCTTTTTGGAATGTTCGGAATGCCCTTTGATTCCGGCCGTGCCGTGCTTGCCATAGTTATAGCCGTTTTTTCTTCGGTTGCAATGAGCGGTATCCCCGGAGGCGGCGGCACGGGTGAGCTTGTGCTCTGCTCACTTTTCTTCCCCTCACAGATATCCGTGGCATTCCCCATCGCCCTTGCCATAGGGGATCTTGTCGATCCTCCGGCAACAATGGTCAATGCGGCGGGCGACTACGTGGCCACCTTTATCGTTTCGAGATTCGCGGAGGGAAAGGACTGGCTGAGTAAGAGGAACACAGAGGGTAAGAAGTAAAAGGAGCAGAAGAGATGAAGTATTATATGCCGGTCAGGGTGTTTGATGAGAAGGACTGCGTAAGAAATCACTGGAAAGAGCTGGGATCCCTCGGGAAAAAGGCACTTATAGTGACAGGAAAGGGATCAGCCTTTTCAAACGGTTCCTTTGATGATATCGAAGCGGCACTGAAGCAGGCGGATACGGAATATATGACCTTTTCCGATGTGGAGGAGAATCCTTCGACAGATACGGTTCTTGCAGCAGCAGGAAAAGCAGCCGCGGAAAAGATTGACTTCGTAATAGGGATCGGCGGAGGCTCACCTATGGATGCAGCAAAGGCGATAGCTCTTTTACTGAAGCATCCGGGAGCGGATCTTCAATATCTCTATGATGCGTCAAAGGATCCCTCGTCTCTTCCTGTGGTCTGCGTGCCTACTACCTGCGGAACCGGCTCCGAGGTTACGGGGGTGTCGGTACTTACCCGTCATGATAAGAAAACCAAGATGTCCATGGTTCATAAGGTTTTTCCGGAATTTGCATTCATAGACGGTAAGTACCTTTCTTCCGCGTCACATACTCTTATAGTAAACAGTGCGGTGGACGCCTTGTCCCATCTTCTTGAAAGTGTGATAAACAGGAATGCGGATGATTATGTAAGGATGACTGCCGAAGCCGGGCTGAAGCTGTGGGCAAAGCAAAAGGATGTTCTCACCGGGGATAAAACAGCCGGTGAAGAGGAGTACAGCCTTTTGATGAGATCCTCCTGTTTAGCCGGGATGTCGATAGCCCAGAGCGGAACATCCCTCCCGCATGCCCTAAGCTATCCGGTCACATATGAGCTTGGTATTCCCCATGGTAAGGCTGTGGGCTGCTTCCTTCCGGGTTTCCTTTCAGCCGCGCCGGCAGATGAAAGGGATGGGCTCCTGAGGCTCTCGGGATTTTCTGATCTTTCGGATTTCAGGGATTTCATCCGGAGGGTATTCGGTGATATAAATATCCCGGAGGATATACTTGGGAGATCCTATGAAGCCGTCAGAAACAACCCGGCAAAAATGAAGTCGGCTTCCTTTGAGGTGGATGACGAAATGCTGAGGCGGATGGTTTTTGACTGAAAACTGCCACAAATTTTTTTCATTCGTATACAAAAAGAGAGAAGAACATCACTAATTACTAAATCAAAGGGAATAAAGGAGACAATATGGATAAAAAGAATCTGAACTTACTTGATGATGACAGTCTTGAAACAGTGGCCGGCGGAATGGAGGTCGGTGAGGATCAGGGTAATGACTTCGAGGGAGAAACAATGCCCTTCTGCTGCACATCCTGCAATACCGTGATCTGGATTAAACCCGGACAGAAGGATATAGAGTGCCCAAATCCTAAATGTAAGAAAAAATACCATATTGACGGGTGAATTGTTAATTGACAGCGGAAAACGCAAAACAGTATAATAATCAAGGTTAGACGTCTAACTATACGGGGTCCGGCCATTCCGAAAGGAATCACCGGATCTTCTTATTTTTTACTAAGGCGGAGGTCAGTTAATCTATGAAGAGCAGAAAAAGAAAATCACTGAAAAAAACGTTACTCAGCAAGATCATACTCTATGTGGCGATCATTATCGTCATCATCACCCAGATCAGCATTAAGCTGGCTGCCGACAATATACAGTCTCTTACAGGCAATATCCTTGCAAAGGAGTCTGCGACATATGCCAGTGAGATACAGAGCTGGTGGAGTGATATCCGTGAAAGGGTTGGTCAGACAGCCGATGTTATGAGGAATACACCGGAGCTTTCATATGATGATGCACTGGCGATGCTCCTCAAGCTTACCGAGATCGATCAGGACTCTCAGGATATCTATATTGCTTACGGAGATACGGGAACTTTTCTGGACGGATCGGGCTGGGTGCCGGATGACACCTTTGTATTTACGGACAGGCCCTGGTATACGGGTGCCCTGCAGCAAAAGGGAGAACTCTATTCATCAGAGCCCTATGTGGACGCATCCACCGGAAAGACCTGCCTTGCCTGCTCCGTAATGATCAAGGACGGTGTCGTTCTTTCGAGCGATATAAATTTTGATATGGTTGCGGAAAAGGTTGCGCTCTTCACTTCTATTTCGCCGGATGCCAAATTCTATATCATAAATAAAGACAGTAAGGACGTGCTTTTAAGCAATGTGAGTAGTGATATTGCCGGAGAAAACCTTTCTACGGCGTCAGATTCCGTGCTGCAGGGTATCGCTTCCGTGTTTGATTCTCTTAATAAGAGCAGCAATGCCGGAGGAGAAAAGGTTGTTACCGTAAATACACCCGCCGGATCGCAGATGATCACGGCTACGGATATCGAGGGCACCTCATGGGCGGTTGTAAGCGCGGTTCCTTCATCCATAATAAGCAGCAGCATAATAAGGGTTATGATAATTACCTTTGCCAGTGCCATAGTGCTTTTGATCCTTCTTTCACTCCTGATCTATTTCATAATAAGCAGGGCGATAAATCCTGTTACCACTATCACGGAGCGTATTACCGATATCAGTAAGGGAGACTTCACCGTGAAGATCGTTCCCGAGGGCAATAATGAGATAACCACGCTGGCCGAAAGTCTGAATGAATATATTGAAAAGATGAGGTCTACTCTCAACAGTCTGTCCAGTATTTCGGGGCAGATGACCAGCCGTGCCGGTGAATGCTTTGATATTTCCCATACCTTGTCGGATGCAAACAGCAATCAGGGTGAATCCATCGAGAAGCTTAATTCCACGCTTAATGATATGAATTCATCCATTGAGGATATCGCGACATCGGCAACAGAGCTTGCTTCCACGTCAAGCCAGCTGTCACAGAATGCCAAAGAGGTCATGGATCTTTGCAGGGAGACGCTGGATGCCTCCACAAAGGGCAGGGATGAGATGGCAGGAATGACAAGGAATGTGGGCACCCTTAATGAGACGATAAATGAGCTTACATCGCTCATCAGGGAGACGGCAAAGACAGTTGAAGAGATCACGGGTATCACGGATACGATAAATGCGATCTCCAACCAGACCAACCTCCTGTCCCTCAATGCCTCCATCGAGGCTGCAAGAGCCGGGGAGATGGGCAAGGGCTTTGCGGTCGTCGCTACGGAGGTCGGAACACTGGCCAGCCAGTCATCCGAGGCTACGGAGAATATCCGTAAGCTCGTGGAGGGCATCACCACAAACATCTCGGATATCAATACCAAGGCAGAAATATGTGCGAAGGATATGGAGGCCTGTCTCAGTGCCGTATCCGGGGCAAATGAATCATTTGAAACCATCTACGGGGATGTTGCCAAGGCTACTGACGGTATAAGCACCATTGCGGAAGGCATCGACAAGATAAATGATGTGGCCTCCAATAATGCCGCCACAACCGAGGAGCAGGCTGCAAATATCAATGAGGTTCTGGATCTCAGCAGCATGATCGTATCCGAAAGCAACAAGCTCCGTTCGGAGACAGAGAATATCACAAGTATCTCGGAGAACCTGAACCAGTATTCCGATGAGATAAATTCGGATCTTTCACAGTATACGGTTTAGTTTTCGAATAATGCTGCCTGGAGGCGGCTCCGGATCAGAAACGGAGCCGCTTCTTTATTTTGGATCATTTATTGCGGGGGAAGATCCTGACTGTTGCTTCGCACCCTCGCCGGGAAAATAAAGGATGAATCTTACGGTAACAGAAAGTATTCCGGTAATCACGGTATTTATTCAGGGATTATTAAGCTTCTTTTCCCCCTGTGTCCTGCCGCTTCTGCCGCTGTACATAGGATATCTGTCCGGCGGAACCGGGGAAGGGTCTTTTGACAATGGGGTGGTCTTCAACAGGAAGACGACGGTGGTCAATACCTTATGCTTTGTGGCGGGTGTGGGTTTTTCCTTCTTTCTGCTGGGTCTCGGGATGAGAACAGTGGGAAGGTTCTTCGCCGGAAAAGAGCTGTTGTTTGCAAGAGCCGGCGGGATAATTGTGATTCTTTTCGGACTGTATCAGCTGGGCATATTCGGGTCACCTGCCTTTCTGATGAAAGAGAAGAGGCTTCCTGTCAGCTTTGATAAAATGGCAATGTCCCCGGTTACTGCGCTGATAATGGGTTTTGTTTTCAGCTTTGCCTGGACTCCCTGCGTGGGCCCTACATTGTCGGGAGTCCTTCTTATGGCGGCCTCGGAGTCGGACAGCCTTGCAGGATTTCTATTGATAGGAGTATACACTCTGGGGTTTTCCGTACCCTTCCTTCTCACCGGGATCTTTACCACGGCTGTATTAAACTTCTTTAGAAGCCACAGGAATATAGTGCGCCATACCGTGAAGCTCAGCGGGATCCTCCTGATATTTATGGGTATTCTGATGATAACGGGCCGGATGAACGGTATCACGGGATATCTGTCAAAGATCCCTGCTGCAACGGAAAGCACAGTAGAGATAACGGCAGAAAACGAATTTAAGGCGGCGGCCGGGAGCACGGAGAGCACTATTGATGCAGCCGGGAGCACGGAGAGCACTATGGATACAGCCGGGAGTACGGAGAGCACTATAGAAGCGACGGATGAAAATACGGAGGGCACCGGAGAGGAGCTTCCGGAAGAGGAGGAAAGTACCGAGGATCCGGCATATGGAGAGGAAGAAGAGCTTCCGGAGGATGAGGACGAAACCGGAGAGGAAACGGATATGTTCCCGGCACCGGACTTTACCCTTAAAGACCAGTACGGTATTACGCATTCTCTTTCAGACTACAGGGGAAAGGTCATTTTCCTGAATTTCTGGGCTACCTGGTGTCCGCCCTGCCGGGCGGAAATGCCGGACATCCAGGCGATTTACGAGGAAACGAAGGACTCCGGGGATCCGGAGCCTGTGATCCTCGGCGTCGCGTTTCCCGGAAGCGGAAGAGAAACGGATGTAGAGGGTATAAGGGAGTTTCTGGAGGAAAACGGATATACCTATCCGGTACTTATGGATACGGAAGGATCGCTTGAACTTCCGTATTATATCATGAGTTATCCGACAACGTATATGATCGACCGAAACGGGAATTTATTTGGCTATATAAACGGGATGATGACAAGGGATATGATGGAGGATGCCATCAGTCAGACAAAGGAGGCTCAGTAGCAGTGAAAGAGGCGGTATCGATGGAACAGGGAAAAAGAAGCTTAAAGGAATGGATAATAAGGTCGGTCATTCTTATTACCGGACTTATTATAGCTCATTTCGGAGTGACGCTTTTCCTGCTTTCGGATCTTGGATCCGATCCCTTTAATGTGCTGGTTCAGGGGATCACAAGGAAGCTTGCGGATTCCTTTGGTCTTTCTTTTCTGACACATGGAAGGGTGCATATGTCGGTGTGTATTCTTATAATGCTCATTCTTCTCATTATTGACAGAAGCTATGTGAAGATCGGGACAATAATATGTATGTTCTGCGGCGGACCCATAATTGATCTCTTTACGGTGCTGCTCGGGAAAACCGCATCAAATTTCACATCTCTGCCTTCAAGAGTAATAATGGTGGCTCTGGGATGTATCATACTCGCCTACGGAATGACCATCGTTATTAAATCGGATGCGGGTACCGGCCCGAATGACCTTGTTGCGGTGGTGATATCCGATAAACTGAAGAAAAAATTCAGTATAACAAGACTCATAGCTGATGCGGCTTTTACGCTGGCAGGATTCCTGATGGGAGGTACTGTGGGAGTCGGGACCGCTATTTCAGTGATACTTGTCGGCCCTGTTGCAGGGGTGTTCCTTCCGGTGAATGCAAAAATGGTGGAAGGCATTATAAGAAGAATAGAATGATACAATACTGGCACTTCTAATGATTTAGAGGTATAATTAATTCCGTATAGTCACTATTCTGACAGAAAAACAGGGAAACTCATTAAGGAGCCGTAATGAAAATAGAAGCGGTGGAGGAAGGAAACAGCCTCAGACTGAACATCGAAGGAAAAATAGATACCCTCACCAGCAGGGAATTTCAGGATACAGTATTAAATTCTTTTCGTAAATATTCGAATGTCATCGTAAATATGGAGGAGGTGTCTTATGTATCAAGCGCCGGACTCAGGGCCTTTCTCATAGGACAGAAGACTGCTGCCTCAAAGGGAGGAAGCTTTTCTATCTTAAATGTGGATCAGGGCGTGATGGATGTTTTTAAGGCAACGGGCTTTGATAAGGTGCTGGATATACAATAGTGTACCGGGAATTCGAAAGGAGAAGGGTATTGAAGGATGTAGTTTTAAATAACGGGGTATCGATACCCTGTATCGGTTTCGGGACTTATAAAGCCACGACAGAGGATGGCTACAGTATCATATTGAATGCCATAAACGCGGGATACAGACATCTGGATACCGCTGCTCTCTATGAAAATGAAGAGGAAGTGGGCAGGGCGGTCCGGGAGAGCGGGATACCCCGTGAACAGTTCTTTATCACATCAAAGCTTAACCGTAATTTCCTCGGTTACGACAATACCAAAAGGGAATTCGAAAAATCCATAAAAAAACTGGGAACAGATTACCTTGACCTGTACCTTATACACTGGCCGAGGCCGGATTACGGGACGGACGGTTTTGATGACTGGAAGGAGCTCGACAGGGAGAGCTGGAGGGCAATGGAAGAGCTTATGAAGGCCGGAAGGATCCGTGCTCTGGGAGTGAGCAATTTCCTTCCCCATCACCTGGACAATCTCCTTCAGAGCGCGGAGATCGTTCCGGCAGTTAACCAGCTGGAGCTGCACCCGGGATATCTGCAGAAGGAAACCGTAGACTACTGCCGGGAAAAGAATATAGCGATCGAGGCCTGGAGTCCCATGGGAAGGGCGAGGGTTCTGAAGGATACTCTATTATCCCAAATAGCGGAGAAATACGGTGTGTCAACCGCCAATCTGTGTCTTTCCTTCGGACTGCAGAGCGGTTTCATCATTCTGCCGAAGAGTACCCATATTGACAGGATGAAGGAAAACCTGAATGCCGAAGATACGGTCATCTCCAAAGAGGATATGGACAGGATATGTTCTATGCCGGAAACGGGCTGGAGCGGGGAGCATCCGGACAGGGAGACAGTTAAGCCTTAGGAGGATCAGGGCCTATGAAGAGAGATAAGTTTATTTCCCTCAGAGTCAAGGTATCCCTTGGTGTAATATTTATATGTCTGTTACTGGGCTTACTGGCTATCTGTTCCGTTTTCAGCATAGCATCCAGTATCATTGACAAGGAGTACATGGATAAGGCCGAACAGATCTCGGAGGCTGTTGCAAATACTCTGGATCCCGACGATGTTAAAGAGCTTACCGATGCTGTTCTGGAAAGGTACTACGGGGTGGACGAGGTGGTTCCCAGTACAGAGTGGGGTTCTGAAGCCTGGAATGCCTATATGTCAAACTATGACGGCATTGAAGAGCTTCCGGTGTTCAAAAAGCTGGTTGACCATTTCCGAAAATATCAGGATATCTTTAAGGTGGACTGCATATATATTATGTTATACAAAAAAGAGGTAGTCCACGCTATCTATATTGTTGACGGGGCTTATGAAGATGCCTGTCCTCCGGGTGTTGTGGATTCCTTTGAGGATGGACTCTGGCCGGGTGACAATGATCCGGTTATCCCTGCGACCATTACCAATGAGGATGTGTACGGATGGCTGGTTTCGACCGCTTATCCTGTTATAAAGGATGGGGAGGTTGTCTCACACCTCTGTGTGGATATCTCCATGAATGAAATAAAAGCAAAGGAACAGGGGTATGTGGTGACGGCTACGATAATCATGTTTGCCCTGACCGTGCTTCTTCTCCTATTATCCATTCTGTATTTCAACGGAAATGTTATCGAACCGGTGAGGCTTCTCTCGGAGACGGCAAAGAACTACTGCTCCGAGAACAATGATGTGGTCCACCATGACTTTGAAAAGCTTCAGATCAACTCAAATGACGAGATAGGGGAGCTGCTTTTTTCCATGAAGCAGATGGAAACAGATATGAACACAAACATCAATTCCCTTATCGATACCAAGGTCGTACTGAAGCAGACTGAGGAAAAGGCGAATACCATGCAGGCCCTGGCGGTCAAGGATTCGCTTACGGGTGTCAGGAATAAGACCGCGTATGATTATGAGGTCACAATTCTGGAGAAGGATCTCTCGGACGGCTTTAATGAGTTTGGTCTGGCAATGATAGATCTGAACTTCTTAAAGAGGACAAACGATACCTACGGGCATGAAAAGGGCAATATTTCCATCAGAAGGCTCTGTATGCTGGTCTGTGAGATATTTGAGCATTCTCCGGTGTTCCGTATAGGCGGGGACGAATTTATCGTAATACTGAAGTTCCGGGATTACCGGAACGTTGACAGGCTGATAGATGATTTTAACGCCCGTCTGGAGGCGGTCCAGAAGGACGATACATTGAAGCCCTGGGAGCAGATTTCCGCAGCGATAGGCTATGCCAAATTTGATAAAACCGTGGATCATACTGTGGATGATGTGTTCAAAAAAGCGGATCAGGCAATGTATGAAAGAAAAGAGAGAATGAAGGCCAAGCGGACGGATTGAGGAGTATATATGAAAAAGGTTATTGTCGCAGGACATATCTGTCTTGATATTACACCGGCTTTTCCGGAAGCCGGGAAAAAATCGATTTCTGAGATTCTTCTGCCCGGAAAGCTCATAGAGACTAAGGGAGTCTCTGTATCCACCGGCGGAGCCGTGGCGAATACCGGGCTCGCCATGAAGTTTTTCGGCGCAGATGTCAGGCTTATGGGAAAGGTCGGAAATGACGAATTCGGAGAGATGATATGCAATATCCTCCGGCGTTATGATGCCGGACAGGATTTGATACTCGCCGAAAATGAGACATCGTCTTATTCAGTGGTGGTTGCGCTTCCGGGAATAGACAGGATTTTTTTCCATTGCCCCGGAACGAATAATACCTTCAGATCCTCGGACATTCCGGATGAGCTTCTTTCCGAGGCAACCCTGATACATTTCGGATACCCTTCCATTATGAGGGCAATGTATGAGAAGGACGGACAGGAGTCAGTCAGTCTTTTTGAGAGGGCAAGGAATATGGGCTGTGCCACATCACTGGATCTCGCGGCGGTGGATCCCGATTCCGAAGCGGGAAAGGCTGACTGGGGAAAGATAATCCGGAGGCTCGTTCCTTTAACGGACTTTTTTGTGCCAAGCGTAGAGGAGCTCTGCTATATGATAGACAGGGAGCGCTTCGAAGGCTGGCAGAAAAGGGCAGAGGGAAGGGATATAACCGAGATCCTGGATCCGGACAGGGACATAAAGCCACTCGCGGATATGTGTATGGATATGGGCTGCAGGATACTCTTATTGAAATGCGGGGCGGCGGGCTTGTATTACAGAACGGGCGGTGCTGCCGCTCTTTCCGACATCCCCGGAAGACTCGGACTTGACATAAGTGTCTGGGCAGATAAGGAGGGCTTTGAAGAATCATATGAGCCCGACAGGGTACTGTCCGGAACCGGAGCGGGAGATACCTGTATTGCAGCCTTCCTTATGTCAATGCTTGAGGGTGACGCTCCTTATGAATGTATCAGACTGGCCGCAGCCACCGGTGCCTGCTGTGTATCGGCCTATGATGCGCTGTCGGGACTGAAGCCCCTTGATGAACTCAGGGACAGGATAAAAAAAGGATGGAAAAAACGGGTTCAATGAACCCTTCAGGAGGAAAAAAATATGCTGGTAAATATGGGTCAAATGCTGGAAAAGGCAAAGGAAGAAAAATACGGAGTCGGTTTTTTCAATGCCGTAAACATTGAGATGGCGCGTGCCGTCATAGAGACGGCGGAAGAGATGAGGGCTCCGGTCATAGTGGGAACCGCGGAAATACTGCTTCCGTTTATGGATATGAAAAAGGTGGCGGGGTATCTCATACCAATGGCCAGGGAAGCCTCCGTCCCTGTGTGCGTGCATTATGACCACGGGCTTACATTTGAGAAATGTATGGAAGCACTGCGTCTCGGCTTCACTTCCATTATGTATGACTGTTCGACCACAGGATATGAGGAGAATCTTCAGAAGGTCAGGGAAATGGTGAATATCTGCCATGCCATGGGTGTGACCGTGGAGGGAGAGCTGGGGCATGTTGGTGATAATTCCGGCAGCGGAAAGCTCGAAAATCCGTCCGATTATTATACCGATCCCGGTCTTGCCGGTGAATTCGTCGGTGAGACAAAGGTGGATGCCCTTGCAGTTGCGGTGGGAAATGCCCATGGAGACTATGCATTTCCTCCGAAGCTTGATTTTGACCGCATAACGGCCATATCCGAAAAAACCGGGATTCCGCTGGTGCTTCACGGAGGCTCCGGACTCTCGGACAGTGATTTTCAGACTGCCGTAAAGCTGGGTATCAGTAAGATCAATATTTTTACCGATATCGACAAGGCAGGAAAGGCAGGTATCGAAAAGGGCCTTAAGGAAGGGGCGGTATCCCTGACAGGGCTTATGTTCTATGAGACAGAGGCTATGAAGGAAGTAGTAAGGGAAAAAATCGGTCTCTTCGGAAGCGGGAATAAGGCCTGATCTGTTTACAAAATCGAACACATGTTCTATAATACCCCTACGGAATATGTATGATACAAACGACAAAGGTCCAAACGGCGTTTGAACCTGTTCAAAAAGCCGTTTGACTGACATCATCATATGTATGGGGGTAGTAAACATGAAGAAGGAGCCGAAGCCGGTTGATGTGATATGCCAGCACTCCAGGGACGGGACGACCATCCCGATGAAGATCAGGGTGATGGACGATGACGGGCAGCTGCAGTCGTATGCCATCAAGGGCTTTAAGGATCTGTCACATTCGGGAAGCAGGGAAATGCCGGACGGCATGTTTGTCAACAACAGCACCCTCGTATTTGAATGCTTTATCAGTGATTTCGGGAGACGACGTCTGATAAGGCTGTATCATGAACAGAACGAAGAGGTGTGGAAGATGACAGTGATATAAAGGGGTATTCGTGTTTGGTGTAAAGCCCGGAGAAGAGATAAATATTGCAAGGAAAAATATGGCGCTGCGTCTTCTGGTGATAGCAGCGGCATCTTTTATAATGGGCGTAAATATCAATACCTTTGTCCACACGGGCGGTCTGCTGCCGGGAGGGGCCAGCGGACTTACGCTTCTTATCCAGGAGATATTCAAAAAGTATCTCGGACTGAGTGTACCATATACGCTTATTAACATTTCGATAAATGCCATTCCGATATACATCGGCTTCAAGTATATAGGGAAAAGGTTTACCATGCTGTCCTGCGTTGTGATCGTCCTTACCGGCGTGCTGGCGGATGTGCTCCCGGGATATGTTCTGACACAGGATATCCTTCTCATCACCATATTCGGAGGACTGATAAACGGCTTTGCCATAAGCCTGTGTCTTTTAATGGATTCAACCAGCGGCGGTACGGATTTTATCGCGATATTTCTTTCGGAAAAAAGGGGAGTGGACTCCTTTAACGTGGTTCTTGGCATAAATGCCTGCATTCTTTTTACCGGAGGTATCCTTTTCGGCTGGGACAAGGCTCTTTATTCCATTGTCTTTCAGTTCGTATCCACTACCACAGTCAGGGGATTGTACCGGAAATACCAGCAGGCTACGCTGTTCATTGTCACGAACAGACCTGTGGAAATATGCAGGGAAATTTCCAGGGTCAGCAATCACGGAGCCACAATATTGGAGGGTGAAGGGTCATTTGAACACTGTGAGAGAAATGTTGTTTACTCGGTGGTATCCGGCGCGGAATCCGGCAGGATCGTAAGGGCGGTCAAGGAAGCCGATCCGGCTGCCTTTGTGAATGTCCTGAAGACCGAAAGGGTGATAGGCCGGTTCTATCAGCGCCCGACGGACTGACGGGACATATCAGAATCCGGATCAAAGCCCGTTGCGCCGTATCTCACCGGCACGCTCTATTATCTTTTCCTTCCAGCTGTCATCCTCGGCGTCCAGCTGATAGGTATTATATCCGTACTGTCTGCCCATGGAACAGACTATGGATTCATCATCAATATGGAGAGAGATCCTGTAGCGGTTCGGAAGCTTCTGCGGGAGTATCTCCTTCCTGCTGCGCTGGACCTCCTTCAAATGTCTGGTTCCGTTTACGATATCATCGAATTTCACACCGTAAAAAAAGAACAGCATTTTAATATACCGTATGCTGCGGAAGGAGGAGGTATAGATCCATACCTCGTAGCCCATATCCTGGAGCCTGTTGATGAGCTCCGGAGTGCCGAGACGCAGCCTTTCCTTAAATATCCTGTTCAGGGGAAAGGGAAGCGCCGGTTCTGTCTTGTGGGTTTCCGGTGAAACGAAGAGCACTTCATCCAGATCAAATGAAACGCGCATTTTTCCGCTGTAAGTTTTTTCGCTCATTTCAGCTTTTCTACCACGGCAATGATCTCCTTTGACCATTCTCCGGAGGAGCCGCTTAAGGGATACTCATTAAACTCTTTTGTACGGCTGAAGGTCTGTATCAGCATATCCCGGTCTATATGAATGGTCTCGCCGTATTTTTTGGACACGAGGGTTTCGATCTCTTTTTTCTCAGCTGTCTTTTTCGCTGTATTTTTGCCGGTGCCGGTTACAACTCCGTCAACCCGGGCATTGTACCTTTTAAAGAAGGACTGGAGGTAGTCGGTGGAATAATAGTCGGCGGAAAAGACCCAGATATCGTAGCCCTTTGTATTCAGGTAGTGAAAGAGTGCCGGTATGCCGAGCCGCAATCTTTCCTTGAAATATAACCCTGCCGGAAAGCCAAGTGCTTTTTCGGAAGCATCGTTTTCACGGGAGCAGAACACAACCTCGTCCAGATCGAAGGTCACTCTCTTTTCCTGGTCTGTGGCTGCCAGCATCTTCCTGATATCGTCTATGGTAGTAGGATTCACTATTTCCACAGGGATTTTTTTTATCCCGCATTTCAGTGCGGCAAGCCATCTGTGATGCCCGTTAAGAATAAGGTAACCGTCAGGATGCATCTTTTCCACGGTGAGAGGCTCCATGGAGTCGGGGTTACGTCTGAAGCTGCTCTCGTACTTGGAAACAATGGAAAAGGAAGGACCTACGGAAGGGATACAGAATTCATCATCGGGATTTGGATGCAGCTTTAGCGCCGGAACCTTTTTCACCAGCAGACGTTCAAGAAAACCGGCCTTTACGGATACGGCGATGCCCTCGTACTTCTTTACCTCTTCGTATATGAAATCCTCTTCCTTTGTCCTTGAAGCTGCCATTATACTTACCCCCTGCCGGATAACAGAATTGCATCAAAAATTATCAGCAATGAAATTATATCATGATTTGGACGTCAAATCACATTCTGATTAAATACGGATCGTTCAGTGCTTCGCGGTGCTATAATCCTGCTATGATATCAGAGCCGCGAATTTTTATGTATTAATTCCGCATCTCAGTGTATAATGGAAAAATGGTCAGGATAATCGGAACGGAAACTCTGCTTCATATTTCATTCAGTCTGGCGGCACTGGTCTTCAGTGTGGTTCTTTATATTCTTGTCTGTGCTCTGGGAAGCGGCCAGCAGCATAAGAATCTGAAGTTCAGAACCTTTGCCGTTACCATCGTTATAGGCAATTCCCTGAGTATCCTTGACAATATTTTCAGAGATGCGGGTATATATCCGACTCCTTACTGGATACAGCTCAGTCTCCTGCTTCTCGTGTATCTTGCAAATATCCTTTTGACTTATTATATGGCCCTTTATATGGAGGGCTTTTTCGGGGATTTCAAGCTGAGGAGGCTGTTCTTTAAGATCAATACAGGCATTGTTGTTTCCGGCGTCATGTTGACCGTATTCGTTTTTTTCAGGCAGCTTTGTATGTATGACGGAGAAATGATACTGTCGACCGTACCGGTCTTTGTCAGGTTGATCCTGGGTTACGTGTATGAGCTGTACTATCTTTTATATTCGATAACATTGTTCATCATATTCAACAGGAGGATAAGCCCGCGTGCAAGGATGACATCGATCGCGGCATTTTTGGTAGCCATAGGTGCCGTTCTGTTCGAGAGCCTTAATACTCTGGGGTTGGGAAGCGGCATACTGTACAATTATTTCGGAGCGGTTCTGGCTCTCTATATTTTCTATATCGGCGTGGAAACACCGGATTACAGAAACCTTCTGAAGTCCCTTACGGATCTGGATATGGCCAGACGTGCGGCAGATGAAGCCAACCATTCAAAGTCGGATTTCCTTGCAAATATGTCCCACGAGATACGGACGCCGATCAATGCGATCCTCGGAATGAATGAGATGATATCCAGGGAGGCCGAGGATGACACCATACTCACCTATTCAGAAAACATTGAAAATGCGGGAAAAACACTGCTTGGACTTGTCAATGATATTCTTGATTTTTCAAAGATAGAGGCCGGAAAGATAGAGATACTGTCTTCGGATTATGATCTTTCCGTCTGCCTGAATGACCTTGTAAATATGATAGCAGAGCGGGCAGAGAAAAAGGGGCTCATCTTAAATCTGGATTTTGACAGGAGTCTTCCGAGATTCCTGAGGGGCGATGAAGTAAGGATAAAGCAGGTCATAACGAACATTCTGACCAATGCCGTAAAGTATACGGAAAAGGGCAGCGTCTCCTTCAGCATCGGCTTTGAAAAAACAGACCGGCCTGACAGCGTTATCCTGAATGTATCAGTACAGGATACCGGTATAGGGATAAAGAAGGAGGATCTTCCGAAGCTTTTTTCCGAGTTTGAGCGTATAGAGGAAAAAAGGAACCGGAATATAGAGGGAACCGGCCTCGGGATGAGTATTACCAAAAGGCTTCTGGAGCTTATGGGATCCACACTGGAGGTTGAAAGCGAATACGGATCCGGCTCCACCTTCCGTTTTTCGCTGGAGCAGAAGGTTGTTTCCTGGGCCGGGCTCGGGGACTATGAGGTGTCATATCGGGATCACCATGCGTTCCACAAAAAATACAAGGTAAGGTTCTCGGCACCGGAAGCCAATGTGCTGGTTGTTGATGACAATCATATGAATCTTATGGTATTTAAGAGCCTCATCAAGAAGACCGGAATAAAGGTTGATACAGCAGAAAGCGGGGATAAGGGCCTTGCTCTCGCTGCCGGGAAAGAATACGATGTGATCTTCCTTGACCATATGATGCCGAAAAAGGACGGGATAGAGACCCTGAAGGAGCTGAGACAGGACAGGGAGGGACCGAATAATCACACGCCGGTTGTCTGCCTCACCGCAAATGCCATATCGGGGGCAAGGGAGCAGTATATGGAGGAAGGATTTGAGGATTATCTGTCAAAGCCCATTGATTCGGAAGAGCTTGAGAATATGCTCCAGGATCTTATCAGTAAAGAAAAGATAAAAAGTGCCGTGGAGACAGAGGAGAAGGAGGACAGGAAGGACTCGCTGCCTGAGGAGCTTTCTCTTCTTAAGGGATACGGTCTGGATATTACCGCCGGGATGAAAAACGGAGGTGGTTTGAATGAATATCTTTCTGTTTTGAGAACTTTTTTTGAGTCCCTGGATTCAAGGGTCGATGAGCTGGAAGGGTATTATAAGGAGGAAAACCTGGAGGATTATACGATACAGGTGCATGCACTGAAGAGCTCCCTCAGGATAATCGGAGCAACGGAAATGGGAGAGGAAGCGCAGCTTCTTGAAAACGCGGGTAAAGCCGGAGATATGCTGTTCATACGCGGGAGGCACACGGATCTTGTACGGAGAGTACTGGAGCTTAAGGAACCGCTGTCCGGGATATTTGAAAAAAAGGGAGCGGAAAACGGGGAAAGATCTGCGGCAGATATGGAGTACCTTAAGAAAGTATACACAGAAATAAGAAGTGCCGCCGAAGAATATGATACCGACAGGCTTGATGCCATATTCTCAACGATGGAAAACTACTCCCTGCCTTCCACTGAGGAGGAAAGATTTAATAAGATAAAGAATGCATACAGACAGCTTGAATATGAAGAAATCCTGACTATACTGGACAGAAAGGCGGATACAGACAGAAATTAAGGTTTATGCCTGTGGATATGCAGCCAACACATTTTCCGGAGAAACTGATGCGTTTATCTTTGGATTTTGCGGTCTGTTCTTGCATAAGGCATTGAAATGGTATATAGTAATCGCGGTTAAATAAATCAAACTCATAGAGGATCGCTGAATGAGTCTTTTTAGAAGGACAGGAAATACGGCAGATCCTGGATCATAGAAAGGAGTGTCAATTAAAGATCATGAAGATATATGCGGATAATGCTGCCACCACCAGGGTCAGTAAGACCGCTCTGGATGCCATGATCCCTGTATTTACGGAGATGTACGGCAATCCTTCGAGCCTGTACAGCCTTGGGCAGGAGGCAAAGGAGGCTATCGAAAATGCAAGGGAAGAGATAGCCGGTATTATCGGAGCTGAGCCCCGGGAGATCATTTTCACCTCGGGGGGGAGCGAATCGGATAATCACGCCATCAGGTCAGCGGCGGAGCTCGGAAAAAAGAACGGAAAGTGCCATATCATTTCCTCGGCTTTTGAGCACCATGCCGTGCTGCACACACTTAAGAGACTGGAAAAAGAGGGCTTTGAGGTAACCCTTCTTGATGTCCATGAGAATGGGATAGTTGATCCGAAAGAGCTTGAGAATGCCATTCGGCCGGATACCTGTCTCGTAACAGTAATGTGTGCCAATAATGAGATAGGAACACTGCAGCCTATACGTGAGATAGGGGAAATATGCAGGAATAAGGGCGTGCTTTTCCATACGGATGCAGTTCAGGCAGTGGGCCATATCCCTATTAATGTAAAGACTGATAATATCGATATGATGTCTGCTTCAGCACATAAGTTCCATGGTCCGAAGGGCATCGGCTTCCTTTACGCGTCGAAAAAGGTGAGACTTTCAAATCTTATCGAGGGCGGAGCCCAGGAAAGCGGGCGGAGAGCCGGTACGGAGAATGTGCCTGAGATCATTGGGATGGCTGCTGCATTGAAGGAAGCAGTTTCCAATATGGAAGAGAATTCGAAGGTAATGTGTGAAGCGAGAGACAGGCTCATTGAGGGCTTGAGCGAGATCCCGCATTCTGCGTTAAACGGAGACCGGGATAAGCGCCTTCCCGGTAATGTGAACTTCTGTTTCGAGGGCATAGAGGGTGAATCGCTGCTCCTCCTTCTGGACGATAAGGGAATATCGGCTTCCTCGGGAAGTGCCTGTACCTCGGGTTCTCTTGATCCGAGCCATGTGCTCCTTGCTATAGGCAGGATACATGATGTGGCACATGGATCCTTAAGGCTCAGTATAGGTGAGGATATTACCAAAGAAGAAACAGAGTATATCATAAAATCCGTTAAGGAGGTTGTGGAATACCTGAGGAGCTTTTCACCCGTGTGGAGAGACCTGACCACCGGAAAGAAGCAGTTTATCTTATAGAAAGGAGCATAAACATTATGGCTTTATATAGCGACAAGGTTATGGAACACTTCAGAAACCCCAGAAATGTGGGTGTCATAGAGGATGCTGACGGAGTAGGAGAGGTAGGAAACGCTAAATGCGGGGATATCATGAAGATGTACCTAAAGATCGATAATGACATAATAACTGACGTCAAATTCGAAACCTTCGGCTGCGGCAGTGCCATCGCATCAAGCTCAATGGCTACGGAGCTTATCAAGGGAAAGCCTGTGAGTGAAGCTATGGAGCTTACAAACAAGGCGGTTGCCGAGGCTCTGGACGGTCTTCCGGATTACAAGATGCACTGCTCAGTGCTTGCGGAGGAGGCTATACAGTCGGCGCTGGATGACTATCACAAGAGGAGCGGAAAGTAACGGTAACAGTCTATCATTGTCATTCTGAGCGAAGCGAAGAATCCTTCGCAGTTTATGGGAAGATTCTTTGGGCTGCGCCCTCAGAATGACAGCCTGGTTATACTACTTGACAGCATAATGATAATATGATAATTTTGTGCAGTTGAATAAGCCGAAGACAGCAGGTGCGGTTTACCGCGTAAGGAGATCCTGTATGATGCTACGCCTGCCGAGGACAGTAAGAGTTTTTATGAAGAGACTTTTATGGGCTCCGCTTCTTTGGCGTGAGCCCGTTTTCGAGTGTGCAGTGTGCCCTGTACTACCCGATGATCGGCTTACACTACTAAAATAAGGAGGAAAAGCTAAATGGCAAAGGTAGAACTGAAGCAGCCTGTGGTTGATGAGATCGCAGGGAAGTTAAAAGATGCCAAAGCAGCTGTCCTGGTCGATTATCGCGGACTTACGGTAGAACAGGATACAGCACTCAGGCGTCAGCTTCGCGAAGCCGGTGTTGACTACAAGGTCTACAAAAACACCATGATGAAGCGTGCCTTTGAGGGAACCGATTTTGCGGAACTGGATCCCCATCTGGACGGACCTTCAGCTCTGGCGCTTGCAACGGATGATGTTACAGCCCCTGCCCGTGTTCTTGCAAAGTTTGCGGAAAAGGCAAAGGTGCTGGAGTTCAAGGCAGGCGTTATCGAAGGAACCTTCTATGATGCAGCGGGACTTAATGAGCTCGCAAAGGTACCTTCAAGAGAAGAGCTTCTTTCAAGGCTTCTTGGTTCCATGCAGTCACCTATTGCAAACTTCGCCCGTGTTATCAAGCAGATAGCGGAGAAGAAGGCAGAAGGAGGAGACGCAGCCCCGGCGGAGGAAGCACCTGCAGCAGAGGCAGCTCCCGCTGAGGAAAAGACAGAAGCACCTGCAGCAGAGGCAGCTCCCGCTGAGGAAAAGGCAGAAGCACCTGCAGCAGAATAAGAAACAGTAATTGACTTTATTTTCGGAGGAATTAGAAATGACAAAGGAAGAAATCATCGAGGCGATTAAGGGCCTCTCAGTGCTTGAGCTTAATGAGCTCGTAAAGGCTTGTGAAGAAGAGTTCGGTGTTTCCGCAGCAGCAGGTGTTGTAGTGGCAGCAGGCGGTGCAGCAGGCGGCGCAGCAGGCGCAGAAGAGAAGACCGAGTTCAATGTTGAGCTTACAGAGGTAGGCGCAAACAAGGTTAAGGTTATCAAGGTTGTACGTGAGATCACCGGTCTCGGACTTAAGGAAGCAAAGGATCTCGTTGACGGAGCTCCCAAGATGATCAAAGAGGGAGTTGACAAGGCTGAGGCTGAGGAAATCCAGAAGAAGGTTGAAGCCGAGGGTGCCAAGGTTACACTTAAGTAAGATTTTTTTGCAAGAAAATATTTGACATTTCAAAAAGCCCGTGTTACTATGCAAGATGCGCTATTGTGGTCACATGGGCTTTTTTGCGCCCATTTTCCAGAGACCGCAGTCGTGCGGGTAACTGTAGATCAGGCAGAAGGGTCTGTGGTCTTCACAGGGGACCCTTAGAACGGGGTAGAGGACAAAATGGAAAAGAACCGTATTCATCCAGTCTACAATGGAAAAGCTATGCGAATGAGCTTTCAGAGGAATCAGGACGTCATAGAGATGCCAAATCTCATAGATGTCCAGAAGTCTTCCTATGATTGGTTTACCAATGAGGGACTGAAGGAAGCCTTCGCGGATATCTCTCCTATTCAGGATTTCAGCGGAAATCTAAGCATGGATTTTGTGGACTATGAGTTCTGCAAGGACGAGAGAAAGTATTCCATTGAGGAATGCAAGGCACGAGATGCCACATATGCGGCACCTTTAAAGGTAAAGGTGAGGCTTCGTAACAGTGCAAATCCCGACAATGACATCAAGGAGCATGAGATCTTTATGGGTGATCTGCCCATAATGACCGACACCGGAACCTTTGTCATCAACGGAGCGGAGCGTGTTATAGTCAGCCAGCTTGTCCGTTCACCCGGCATTTACTATGGTATAGATCACGACAAGATCGGTAAGAGACTGTTCTCCTGTACGGTTATTCCCAACCGCGGAGCCTGGCTTGAATACGAGACCGATGCCAATGATGTATTTTATGTCCGTGTGGACAGGACCAGAAAGGTTCCCGTCACGGT
Source organism: uncultured Lachnospiraceae bacterium (assembly GCA_902803625.1). Lineage (GTDB taxonomy): Bacteria > Bacillota > Clostridia > Lachnospirales > Lachnospiraceae > NK4A144. The sequence continues at coordinate 1,969 of CADCQV010000112.1, read as the reverse complement.
TCTGATCCGTGCCCTCGGTATCGGGACCAATGAAGAGATAGTGGATTATTTCGGGGAAGAGCCGAAGCTTGAGGCATCATTCGCAAAGGATCCGGCAAAGAATGTTGCCGAGGGTCTGATGGAGCTCTATAAGAAGATACGTCCCGGAGAGCCTCTGGCGGAGGAAAGCGCAAGGTCTCTCATAGAGGGAATGTTCTTCGATTCCAGACGTTACGATCTTGCAAAGGTAGGCCGTTATAAATTCAATAAGAAGCTGATGCTCAGAAACCGTATCGCCGGACACATCCTTGCAGAGGATGTTATAGATCCCGGTACCGGAGAGGTGGTAGCGCTGAAGAAGCTGAAGGCCGTTGCCGGAACTGAGGTTACAAGAGAGCTGGCAGACGAGATCCAGAACTGTGCGGTTCCCTATGTGGTGATCCAGGGAGAGGAGAGGAATATAAAGGTTCTCTCTTCAATGATGGTTGACATAAATCATTACATTGATTTCCCTAAAGGACACAAGGCAGCCGATTACGGCATTACCGAGCTCGTATATTTCCCTGCCCTTTCCAAGCTTATGGACGAAAACGAGACTCCCCAGGATCTGCAGAAGGCCATAAAGAAGAGTGTACATGAGCTTATTCCGAAGCATATCACAAAGGAAGATATCTTCGCTTCGATAAATTACAATATGCATCTCGAGTACGGCATCGGGACAAAGGACGATATTGACCATCTGGGAAACCGTCGTATCCGTGCCGTGGGAGAGCTTTTACAGAATCAGTACCGTATCGGTCTTTCGAGGCTTGAGAGGGTGGTCCGGGAGAGAATGACGACCCAGGATATTACCACCATCACACCTCAGGCGCTTATCAATATAAAGCCCGTGACCGCAGCGGTTAAGGAGTTCTTCGGTTCATCACAGCTTTCACAGTTTATGGACCAGAACAATCCTCTTTCGGAGCTTACGCATAAGAGGCGTTTATCCGCCCTGGGACCCGGAGGTCTTTCAAGAGACCGTGCGGGAATGGAGGTTCGTGATATCCATTATTCACACTACGGACGTATGTGCCCCGTAGAGACTCCGGAAGGACCGAACATCGGACTTATAAATTCACTTGCCTGCTTTGCCCGCATCAATGAGTACGGCTTTATTGAGTCACCCTACAGAAAGATAGACCACTCCGATCCTGAAAACCCCAGGGTTATGGATGAGGTCGTATATATGACGGCCGATGAAGAGGATAATTACTATGTTGCACAGGCTTCCGAGCCTCTGGATAAGGAGGGTCACTTCAAGAACTCACTGGTATCCGGACGTTACAGGGATCTGACCCAGGCCTGGGAGAAGACCTTATTTGACTATATGGACGTATCTCCCCGCCAGGTATTCTCTGTTGCTACAACACTGGTGCCCTTCCTGCAGAATGACGATCCCACGAGAGCACTCATGGGTTCAAACATGCAGCGTCAGGCTGTACCGCTTCTCCTTACGGAGGCTCCTGCGGTTGGAACCGGTATGGAGAGAAAGGCTGCGGTTGACTCCGGAGACTGCGTTATTGCGAAGAAGCCCGGAACCGTCACCTTGGCACAGGCCGACCTTATCAAGGTAAAGAATGACGACGGAACGGATGAGGATTATCACCTTATCAAGTTTATGCGTTCCAATCAGAGCAACTGCTATAATCAGACTCCCATAGTTGAAAAGGGAGACCACATTGAGGCAGGGGATGTCATTGCTGACGGACCCTCCACACATGACGGTGAGCTCTCTCTGGGAAAGAATCCCCTTATCGGATTTATGTCCTGGGAAGGCTACAATTACGAGGATGCCGTGCTGCTTTCGGAGAGACTGGTACAGCAGGATGTTTATACATCGATCCATATCGAGGAATATGAGTCGGAGGCCCGTGAGACAAAGCTTGGACCCGAGGAGATCACGAGGGATATTCCCGGAGTGGGTGAAGATGCTCTTCAGGATCTTGAT
>CADCQV010000111.1 GCA_902803625.1 uncultured Lachnospiraceae bacterium | reverse complement strand
TCGTGGAGGGCATACGGTATGCCCAGGAGATGATAAAGGGCTCCATGACCATACTCCTGATGACGGATAAGGGGATTTATGCCGCGAGAGACCGTTACGGCAGAACTCCGGTGGAGATAGGGCAGAAGCCTGATTCCTTCTGTGTCTGCTTCGAATCCTTTTCATTCCTGAATCTCGGCTACAATCCGGTACATGAGCTGGGTCCCGGAGAAATAGATTTCATTACAGCTGATGGCTATGAGGTCGTGTCAAAGCCTCTTGACCGGTTGAAAATATGCACCTTCCTCTGGATCTACTACGGTTTTCCCGCGTCCACATACGAAGGACTGAATGTGGAAAACATCCGCTACAGATGCGGCGCCGCACTGGCGAAAAGGGACAGGGACAGAGGCATTTCCCCGGATATCGTGGCCGGGGTTCCGGATTCCGGTGTCGCCCACGCTATAGGCTATTCCAATGAATCCGGTATCCCCTACGGCAGACCCTTTGTTAAATATACTGCAACCTGGCCCCGCTCCTTTATGCCCACGCACCAGAGCAGGAGAAACCTCATTGCAAAGATGAAGCTCATCCCGGCTCAGGAGCTTATCAGGGATAAAAAGCTTCTGCTTATCGATGATTCAATAGTCCGCGGGACGCAGCTAAGGGAGACCACTGAATATCTCTTTAATAACGGAGCGTCCGAGGTTCATATACGGCCTGCCTGTCCGCCTCTGGTCTTCGGGTGTAAGTATCTGAATTTCTCCAGATCAAATTCGGAAATGGAGCTTATCACCAGAGGAGTAATAGAAAAGCTGGAGGGCAGCGCGGATCCCGGTCCTGACATCCTCGGGAAATATACGGATCCCGACAGTTCCGAATACGCCGCTATGCTGGAGGAGATACGGTCCAGACTGAAATTCACCTCTCTCCATTATCACAGACTTGATGATATGATTGAGGCTGTGGGCCTGAAGCCCTGCGACCTCTGTACATACTGCTGGAACGGAAAGGAATGAAAAGAATGTTGAATGCAGGCTTTGATAACGATAAATATCTGCAGATCCAGTCGGAGCACATCGCCGAAAGGATCAGTAAGTTCGGAGGCAAGCTTTATCTGGAATTCGGAGGCAAGCTCTTTGATGATTTCCACGCCTCCCGTGTCCTTCCCGGCTTCCACCCGGACTCAAAGATCCGCATGTTAAAGAAGCTCAGGGATCAGACGGAGATCATTATTGCCATCAACGCAGGCGATATCGAAAAAAACAAGGTAAGGGGAGATATCGGCATCACCTATGATATGGATCTTCTCCGTCTGGTGGATGCCTTTACAAATAACGGTCTTTACGTGGGAAGTGTTGTTATGACCCAGTTTGCAGGCCAGTCCTCCGCGGTAGCATATGAGAAAAAGCTGAAGGCTCTGGGAGTCAAGGTATACCGGCACTATATTATACCGGGCTATCCCTCAAATATCCCTCTCATACTCAGTGACGAAGGCTACGGAAAGAATGATTACATCGAAACAACCCGCCCGCTTGTGGTCGTTACCGCACCTGGACCGGGCAGCGGAAAGATGGCCACCTGTCTCTCCCAGCTCTACCATGAGTCAAAGAGGGGCGTGAAAGCCGGGTATTCCAAATTCGAAACCTTCCCTATCTGGAATCTCCCCTTAAACCACCCCGTCAACCTTGCCTATGAAGCCGCAACTGCGGATCTTGACGATGTAAATATGATAGACCCCTTCCATCTGGATGCTTACGGAAAGACCGTTGTCAACTATAACCGGGATGTAGAGGTTTTTCCTGTTCTCCGTACCATGTTTGAAAAGATCAACGGAATGAGCCCCTACAAATCGCCCACGGATATGGGTGTAAATATGGCGGGACTCTGCATTACCGATGATGCGATTGTTTCAAAGGCCGCAAATCAGGAGATCATAAGAAGATATTTTACTGCTCTTTGTGAAAAGAGAAAGGGAAATGCCGGAGAAGGGCCTGTTCATAAGATAGAGCTCTTGATGGAGAAAGCAGGTATTTCCGTAGGAAACCGTCCTGTGGTGGCTGCAGCAAATATCAAGAGTGAGGAAACCGGCGGTCCCGCTGCCGCAATGCAGATGGAGGACGGCACCATCATAACCGGGAAAACCTCCACTCTTCTCGGGGCTTCCAGCGCAATGATACTGAATGCCCTGAAATATCTGGCCGATATCGAGGATCAGATAGAGCTCATATCCCCCACCGTGATCGAGCCCATTATGGAGCTGAAGGTAAAATATCTGGGGAATCACAATCCCCTGCTTCATATTGATGAGATACTGATAGCTCTTTCAATCGAGGCTCTGAAAAATGACGCGGCCAGAAAGGCCTACGAACAGCTGCCGAGGATAGCAGGTCTGGAGGTTCATTCCTCAGTTATCCTGTCCCAGGTAGATGTGGGGATATTTAAGAAGCTCGGAGTGAACCTGACATGCGAGCCCAAATATCACTCGAAAAAGCTGTATCATACCTGATCAGGAGGATTTTGAGAACCGCATTATCTTCCTTACCATGCCTGTTACGACGTGGCCGGGCCCGATCTCTTCAAATTTGTCCACGCCCCTGTCCATCATATATTTGACGCTTTCTACCCAGCGCACAGGGGAAACAAGCTGCTTTGAAAGGATCTCTGCAGTCTTCCCCTCTTCATAGGGAAGGGCTGTCACATTGGCTATAACGGGTATCTCCATCTTTCCGAAGCTTACGTTTATAAGCTCATCCGTGAAAGCCTGCCTGGCATTCTCCATATAACGGGAATGAAAGGCTCCGCTCACATTCAGAACCTTGTACAGGGAGCAGCCCTCGGTGCCTGTGAATACTCCCTCGGCCTTCAGGATGTCTTCTTTTTTTCCGGAGATCACGGTCTGCACCGGAGTATTCAGATTCGCTATATCTATTCCGGAAAAGCCGTTCTCACTTAGAACAGCTGCCACCTTTTCCCTGTCTATCCCCACAACGGCGGCCATACCGCCGCCCTCTTCCAGACTCATAAGCTCGCCGCGCTTTTTCACGAGAGCCAGTCCGGTTTCAAAATCCAGGATCCCTGCCGCAAAAAGCGCCGCATATTCACCCAGGCTGTGTCCCGCAACGTAGTCGGGCTTTTCCTCTCCGTCCTTCAGCCTCTGAAGATACGACAGCGCACATACCGTAAAGAGTGCGGGTTGTGTATAACGTGTATTATCCAATACACCATCGGGATCCTCGAGGCAGAGCTCCTTTATGGAATATCCGAGTATCCTGTCGGCTTTTTCCGTAAGCTCCGGAAACGCCTCAAAAAGCTCTTCGCCCATACCCTTCTGCTGTGAACCCTGTCCCGGGAAAACATATGCCTTCATTAGATATCTCCTTTCTGTCAGCCCTTTACTCCACCCAGAGTAACTCCTCCCACAATGGATTTGGAGAGTACCAGATAAACCAGGATAACCGGGAAGATGGAAAAGGCGATCATTGCATAAACCTGACCCATATCAAATTTCAGCCAGTCAGCGGACCTGAGCTGGGCTATGAGGATGGGAAGTGTTTTCTTTGTATCGGTGTGCAGGACCAGAGCCGGCACGAAATAATTATTCCAGCTGTAAACAAAGCTGAATATTGCCTGAACCGCAAGGGCTGGCTTCATTAGCGGCATAACTATCTGATTAAAGGTTCTGAATTCTCCGGCTCCGTCTATTCTTGCCGCTTCAACAAGGGACAGAGGCAGTGTGGAATCCATATACTGCTTCATATAAAAGAATACTGCAGGTGTTGCGACAGACGGCACGATCAACGGTATGAAGCTGTCATCCAGTCCCATATTCCCTATCAGCTGCAGGAAACCAAGCGCGGTGATCTGGGTGGGTATCATCATTATCATCAGGATGAAGGTGAACATGAATCTCCTGAATTTAAAGTCATACGCATGTATGGCGTATGCGGTCATTGCGGAGAAATAAGTGCTGAGGGCCGCAGAACTAACGGCTATGATAAAGGAATTTATGAGACCGCTCAGAACGGGCTGTGTTCCATGTATCATATTATTCAGGTTCTCCAGAAGGTAGACGCTCGGTATCGCAGAGAAGCCTCTCTTCAGCTCTGAATTCGATCTGGTGGCATTGATAAAAAGCACATAGAACCAGAAGAGACAAAGTACCGTCACCAGAATAAGTACGACGTATGCCAGCACTCTCCTTGCATGCACGGATGCCCCATTTTCATTTTGTCCGGCTGTTTTGCTTTCTGTCATCTTCTCTCTCCCCTCTTATCTCCTGGAATTTGTAACCTTAAATACAATATAGCTCAGTATAGCGGTTACTATGATCATAAACACCGAAAGCGCCCCGCCGAGACCGTAGTTCTTATTATACAGATGCTTATTCAGATACATGATAAGGGTCATAGAGGAACGCACCGGATCGCCGCTGCCGTTCGTTAATATCTGGGGCACGTCAAAAAGCTGGAGCCCGCCGATAAGGGAGGTTACCATGACATAGATCAGTATGGGCTTCAGCAGCGGAAGAGTTATTTTGGAGAAAATCTGAGTGGCCGTGGCCCCGTCAACCTGGGCTGCTTCAAATAAAGCCGGATCGATTCCCAGCATACCTGCCATCAGAAGGATAGTCGTATTTCCAAACCACATTAAACAGTTCATAAATGCGATAAGTCCGCGCACCGACCAGACATGGGACATAAACTGATATGGTTCACCGATGATCCCTGCCTGCATAAGGATGGAATTAATGGGACCGCCGTCCGCAAAAAGCGTAAAGAAAAGCATTGAGAACGCGGAAGCCATTATAAGATTCGGAAGGTAGATAACGGTCTTAAAAAAAGTCTGAAACCTGAGTCTCAGCGACGGATCCGTAAACCAGGCACCGAGAACCAGGGAAATTACGATCTGGGGGATAAAGCACATCACCCATATGATCATGGTATTTGCAAAATATGTGGGAAGATCACCATTGGTGATGATGGTCACGTAATTTTCCAGTCCTACAAAATTCGGACCTATCTGCATAAGGCCGGAACGGTAGTTTTCAAAGAATGAATTGTAGATCGTTGTTACCATGGGTATCAGCTGGAAAACAAGAAAAACAACCGTAAAAGGAATGAGGAAGATATAACCCCACTTATTATAGCTTACTACCTTGCTCTTTTTCATGAGCCAGTCCTTTCCATTCTTTTACAGGGCGCGAAGTCAAGCCGCGCCCTGTGTATAAGCTGTATCTATGATCACTGTGCAAGCTCGGGATACTTCTCCCCTATAGCCTTTGTAAACTGCTCATACGCTTCATCATAGCTTGCATTTCCCTCAAAGTAGTTTCTCATCGCCCTCTGAAGCTCTTCATTACAGCCCTGATCATATGCACTCTGATTTGAAAGATCGCACTTTTCGGCTCCGGCACAGAACATAGGCAGAGGATTCTGTCCACCGAGAACAGGGAAAGCAAAGGAATCATCGGCTGCCGCCTTTTCCATAGCCGGCTTATTATTAACAAAGTCGCTGTCCTTCTTTACTATGTCAAGCATTATTTCCTCATTACAGGTGAGCTGCTTCATTATATCACAAACGAGGGTTTTATTGTCGGTTCCCGCACAACCGCAGATCCAGGTGCCTCCCCAGAAAAAGCCCTGGGGTCCTTCGGTAGCTCCCCATCCGCCTGCATTGGCAATAGAGCCGGCTTCGTCTGCAGCCATTGAGAAGTTGATAAGCCATGCCGGTCCGAAGTAGCAGAATACCTTTCCGTCGGGATAGAAGCCTGCACTCCAGTCGGGACTCCAGAGATCTGCCGAGGTGGTCTCCCCTGCATCCATCATATTCTTGGAAAGATCGATCCAGTTCTTAATGTTGTCATCAAGAACAACCTTGCCGTCCTGTACCCACTTCCCGGAAACATTATTTGAGAAAACGCGGTAAGCATCATTGGTGGTAGCAGTCATATTGTAGCCTGCATCCTTCATCTTCTCCGCGGTCTTTTCGAAGCTGTCCCAGTCGGCAACTGCCTTCTGAACCTCGGAAGGATCATCTGAACCGAGAACCTCCGTTGCCGCTTCCCTATTGTAAATAAGCACTCCGGGGCAGCCCTGCCAGGAGGTCCCCTTAAGTACTCCCTTCGAATCCGTCATAACGTCCTGGGTATATTTGTACTGATTCTTGAGATCCTCATCCGTGAGTCCCAGATCCTTTACCGGAAGAGCATAATCCGTGTCAACGTATTTAAGAGCATAGTCAGCCTCAACGAGGAAAATATCGATCTTGTCGTCCGCAGCTGCCTTATCCTGATTCAGAAGAGTCTCATCAAGATGATTCTGATAAGCGTTATCCTGATTGGGTGTAATATTCCACTTTACGGTAACATCGCCGACCTTTCCGGTGGTTGCATCAACCTCTTCATATCCGGGATAGTGATCCGTTACCCTGGATTTGAATTCCTCATTCCAGGCATAGATATTTAAGACCTTTCCTCCGTCAGTGGCCTTTCCGGCTCCGGAGCTTCCGCCCTTCCCGCAGCCTGCCAGCATTCCCGCCGCCATCGTCAATGAAAGCAATGCAGCCATCAACTTGCTCTTCATAACCGTTTTACCTCCCTTTTGTTGATTATTTTGACATTTTCTTTTATTCATTATTATATCCTTAAAACAGCTCCGCTGTCCTAAATCCTTTTCCTATGCCGGTTTACCAACCGTTCCGCCGGGCTCCAGCTTTCCCTCTATAACAACCTGTTCGATAAGCGCAGCCTTCGGATTGTTTATCATATCAATTAGCCGTTCCGCAGCGGCTTTGCCAATCCCCTCGGTGTCCTGGGCAATTGTGGTAAGCTTCGGTATCACTCTTGAAGCTATCTCGGTACCGTCGTATCCCGCGATGGAAATGTCATCCGGTATCCTTAAGCCCTTTTCGCTCAGGGCATTTATTCCTCCAAAGGCGGAAAAATCGTCAGGATAAAGTATGCAGGTAGGAGGCTCCGGGAGAGAAAGCAGCTTTAAGGTCGCCCTGTAGGCCGCTTCGGAATCCCTGTAGGGTACAGCCAGAACGTATTCATCGGGAACGGTAATCCCGAAGTCCTGCAAAGTTCTGTAATAGCTTGCAAGCCTTGCCCGGGTCACAGACGATTCCAGACCGTGGATATACGCGATCTTCCGGTGTCCCATCCTGTATACATAGCTCACCAGATCTCTCATTCCCCTGGCATTATCTGATATAATAGCTATTCTGTTATAAAAAATATGGTCTATGGTAACAACGGGTATAGTACTGTTGATAAGCTCATCCACCTGAGGATCGAAGAAATCCACACAGGCTATCACGACCCCGTCAAAGCCCCTGTACATGGCATGGGTAAGATAAGACATATTGTCAGGCCGGGTTTTGTCAGCATTGATAAAGGTGATATCAAAGCCGTTCTGTTCGGCACACCTCTTGAAGCTGTCAAGCACGTGTGAAAAATAGTCGTGGGTAAGCCCGCTGTTCGCTTCATCCACAAAAAGAACCCCTATATTATTCGTTCTCTTGGTCTTCAACGCCTGTGCCGCAGCATTTGGATGATATCCGAGCTCTTCCGCAACCCTCCTTATGTTCTCCTTTGTATCCTGTCCTATATCGCTGTGATCATTTAATGCCTTCGATACGGTTGCTATGGATACTCCGCAGGCCTTTGAAATATCTTTTAAGGAAACGCTGTTTCTTGACATCTTCCCTCTGTTTTTTCCTCCGCATCCGCCTCTTTTTACTTAATCGTTTTCTGCGGTGGAATCTTAATAACTTGACTATTATCCATAAATCTTTTCTCAAACGTTTTAGTACGTTAATAGTAATACTCTTCCTGAAATAATGCAATACCTTTTATTTAGTTTACACTAAATATTTTTTCGTTAATGTGTTCTTTGGGAAAAATTGACGAAGACAGATCCGGATCTATAATATAATTTTCGTTTTTTTAAGTTGATACAGGCATTTCAGCGAAAATTTCACTTAAAAACCGCGCTTTAATTTATCTGATCCCGGAAAACCAGATGAGTGTCGTGAAAAATGAACAAAAAAACTGATACCCGACGATAAAGGGGAGAATTAAGGTCGCCGGGTATCTGAAATATGAGGGTAGAAGTTGAAATTAACAACTCTTTATGAAGTCTACCATTTTAGTATGATTCTGTCAATGAAAATCACAATATTTTGTTATTTACAGAAGGAAAAACCACTATATATTCCGTTTACAGGCTTATTCGATATCCGGATATATCTCCCTGATCAGTTCAGCAGCCTCATCGTACTGAAAATCATCAATATAGCCTGAAGCCCCGGTCAGTTTATTTCTCTGAGTGATCCTGAAGGGATAGCTGCCGAGCTTTAATGCCAGTTCCTTTGACAGTTCATCATCATAGTCATCCAGGGCCGCCAGCAGTTCATCCGCAATCCTTCGTGCTTCTTCAGCGGAGATCTCATCCGGGGGATGTATTTCGGTATGTCCCGCTACAGGCTCCAGCTTCCCGACAAGACCGGCATATTCCGACAGGGCGGATGCGGTTTTTCTCTCTATCGTGTCCGTATCGCCCTCTTTTGCCGCTTTTTCCAGTTCCTCAAACAGGCGGCCGAGACTGTCCGCTCCTATCATCCTTGAGTTGCTCTTTATGGCATGTACGGTTATACAATAGTTTTCATAGTCCTTTGCCTCATAGAACTCCTTTAATTTTGCACTGTTCTTTTCGTGATTTCTGTAGAACCGCTGAACGGCAGAGATATATTTCTCCTCATTGCCGGTGAAACCGATCCCTGCGGCCGTATCAAGGCCTGCTTCCATAAGCGTTGCCAGATCATGATCCATTGCCATCAACATTTCCCCCGTATACAGATTTACGGATCCTTTTTCAGCTTTCGGATTTAGAATAGCAAAAATAAAAAACGAATCACATAAGGGCTGGGTATTCAGTCATTTTTCGTGTCTATTCGGTGGATTTGGGAGATAAATAATAACGTATAATCAAAAAAAAGTCCGGGGGATTTGTATGCGTGATCTGAAGAGAAAAATAATATGTGCCATTACAGCATCCGCGGCAGCAGTGCTGTTTACAGCCTGTGCAGAGGCAAAGGTCATTCCGGAAGCAGCGGATACCGGTGCCCTTGTCACAGGAGAAGCGGAAAATAAAAACAGTGAGCCGGAGCCTTTATCTGAGGAGGAGGAATCATCACAGGATGCTTTCCATATAGGTATAGTCACCGGTTCATTCTCGCAGTCAGAGGATGACAGGCGCGGTGCAGAGGCTTTTCAGAAAAAATACGGTGCAGACAACGTAACACTTGTGATCTATCCGGATAATTTCACGGAAGAGCCGGAAAATACCATACAGACCATCGTGAATCTGTCCGAGGATCCCCTGATGAAGGCGGTAATTGTAAATCAGGCTGTCGACGGTACAAGCGAGGCATTCCGGCGTATCCATGAAAAAAGACCCGACATCCTGTGCATTGCAGGCGAAGCCTACGAAGACCTTTCGGATATCGGAAAAACAGCTGATCTCGTTGTAAACTGTGATTTCATAAACCGCGGATATCTAATAATTCGCTCGGCACATGAGCTCGGGTGTGACACCTTTGTCCATATATCTTTTCCCCGTCATCTTTCATACGAAACGGTATCCAGACGGGTAGCCGTGATGCGGGCAGCATGTGAAGAATTTGGGATAAGATTCGAGATGGAGGAAGCCCCTGATCCCATTACCGAAGCGGGAGTTCCCGGAGCACAGGCCTATATCAGGGAGCATGTAAGCGAATGGCTGCAAAAATACGGTGACAGATCCGCGTATTTTTGCACAAATGACGCCCACACTGCACCTCTTATCAGCAAGCTTCTCACTAATGGCGGGTATTTTATAGAGGCGGATCTTCCTTCACCGCTTTTGGGATATCCGGAAGCACTGGGACTGGATCTGACCTCCGCGGCAGGTGATCCTGAAAAGATACTTAATACGGTAGAAGCTGCGGTAGTGGAAAAGGGTGGCGCCGGAAGATTCGGTACCTGGGCTTATTCCTACGGATTTACTGCCTCCGCCGGACTTGCAGAGCACGCCAGGAACGTGATCTCAGGCGAAAGCGGCCTTACAGATGTAGATGATCTTTCACGGGCCTATGGGATTTTCTCCCCCGGTGTAGACTGGAATGGCTCCAGATATTCAGATGCCGAGACAGGCGAAAGCTCCGACAATATCATTCTTATATACCAGGACACATATATTCT
>CADCQV010000110.1 GCA_902803625.1 uncultured Lachnospiraceae bacterium | reverse complement strand
CTTTTTTAATGCCGCGAAAACTCCGGATGATATTATTTCCAAGATGGACAGAAGACTTCTCCGGGAAATGATTGAAGAGGTTCCTTAAGAAAATTCATCACCCTGAATTATGCGGGGCTTAAGGAAGACGTGGTATATTTGCTATCGGGAGGGCGGAGAAAGGTTAATATCAACAATTCTCGGATATGACGCTTATACAAAGGAGGCGTTTATCCCTAACCGCGAGGTGGCGGAGGTCTTTCAGAGTGCCATAGAGACCGGGGACTGGGATGATGTGAGTGATGCTCTGGAAAAATCGGAAGATCTCTTAAACCGGACTGGATACCGACGACAAGGATATGATATACTGCCAATATGTTTCAGAGGTTATGTAAGTTCATCAGTCTTATCATTCCGGCAGTAATTCTCCTGTCACTGTCTGTATATGCTTCCACCGAGAAGTCCACAGCGTACTTCGTGCCGGAGTATGACGGCTTTAAATCCTATGAAAGAGGGGTTCTGGAAAACGGGCACTGTATCTTTCATAAGAACACAAGGCAGTATGAGCTCCAGAAAATGGCGAAGACCACAACGAACGGCTTCAGAAGGGTAAATAAGCGCTTCCTCGTTGCTGTGGGGACACGCTTCACGGATCAGGTGGGACAGTATATCACCATCGTATTAAAGAACGGAACCGAGATTCCCTGTGTGGTGGGTGACATCAAAGCAGATGAGGATACCGACAAAAGCAATACCTTTTCAGAGAACGGATGCTGCTCCGAGTTTATCGTGGATATACGGAGATTAAACGAAGAGATCAGGGATCACGGGGATGTTTCGGATATCAGGAAGTCCTGGGATTCTCCGGTTTCCATCATCATAGTCCATGATGAGAATGTCTTTTCGTAAGATTTTATCCTCCAAAGGACATATAATCCAGAAATAAGCTGTTAAAAACCTCGTCGGACGAGAGATACAGCTCCTCGCCTATCTTCCTGATACTTTCACAGTCCATTTGCGCTTTATCACTGTCGCAGAGGAAGGAAACGAGGCCCAAAAGGGAGGTATTCCCTTTCGCCTCGCATTTTCCCATTAACCCATCGGGGATCATACCGATCTTTGCAGCCTTTGAAATATCAAGGGAATGTCCGAAGCCCCCGGAGATATAGAGCCTGTCAATATCATTATATCCTGCCCCGTAGCGTTCGAGCAGGATCTCCAGGCCGGCTCTCACTGCGGACTTCGCAAGCTGAACCTCCCGAATATCATCCTGTGTAAATACGATAGTCTCTCCGGAAGCATTCTTAGACAGAGGATAGCCGGAGTCAAAAAAGAGATCGGAAAGGAGTCCGGTTTCATCTATTATCTTATTTTCAAGAAGTTCCGCAGTAGTCTCGATAACTCCGGTACCGCAGATGCCTTTTGGAGGAAGAAGGCCTCCTATAGTCTCAATCCCCGGCTTTCCGTCTCTTATCGACACCTTTGAAATTGCACCTCTGATACTTCCCGTTCCCCACTTGATATTGCCGCCCTCAAAGGCAGGGCCTGCCGCAACGGAGGTAACAAGAAGCTTATCTCGTGTTCCGACCGCCATTTCTCCGTTTGTACCGAGATCAATAAAGGCACAGGGCTTTTCTCTTTCCTGAAAGGTAAGGGAAAGAAGTCCCGAAACAATATCCGCTCCCACAAAGGCTGAGATCCCGGGAAGAATGGTCACGGGGATCCTCCTTAGATCATCAGGGAGCTCTTCCTCAGATAAAAGGGAGCCAAGCAGGAGCTCTTCCTGATTTATGTTAACCGGAGTAAAGGGGTGGCTTCCGAGACCTGAGGTATCATACCCGCGGAGGATGTGAAGCATTGCAGTATTTCCCGCTATTGCAATCCTCTTAATTTCGCCGTGTTCAGGTTTATGATCGCTGATAAGTTCCGCTATCTCAACAGAGAGCTTTGAAGAGATAAGCTTCTTTAGTTCACTGCCGGAGCCCTTTGCCGCCCGATCGACCCTTGATATCACGTCTCTTCCGTATACTCTTTGGGGATTTTCGGAGGTGCAGCAGAAAAGGACTCTTCCCTGATATATGTTAACCAATGCAAGGGCAAGAGTAGTTGTTCCTATATCGATGGCAATGCCATATTCCGCCTTGCTGAAAACGATTTCCGGGACTGCTGTTTTTTCATTGTCCTCAGGCATACCGTCAGAGTCTGCGTTTATTCCATTATCTACAGGCGTACCATCAGGATCTGCAAGGATCTCTTCTCCGCTGTATATAAGCTCAATGGTGATGTCATCATTGAGAGAGGCGCGGCAGGCAAGGCGGCAGCCATTTTCGAGTTCTTCATCCGAAAAAACGGCTCTGTCTGCAGCAGTAATATCAAGCCTCCCGGTTAAAAGCCGTACACCGCATTTCCCGCAGCGGCCCTTTCCTCCGCAGACCGAATCGATCCTTATACCGTTGCTTCTAAGAAGATCAAAAAGGGAGGCACCTTTTTCCGCGGAGAGGGAATATTCTTTTTCTCGTGTTATTACTGTAATATGCATAAATTGTGAAAAGATCCTTCGCTACGCTCAGGATGACAAAAAGGCTCCATAAACTGTGTCCCGGACGGATAACTGTTTTTTGAGCAATCAGCACGTCTCGCTTAGCGAGATCGTAGCGCGAAAAAAACAGTTGTCCGGCCGGGACACATGCGAGGGTGTATCCCGGTATAATATCCATCGCAGTGTAAAAGATCCTTCGTCGCTATCGCTCCTCAGGATGACATTAGTGGTTCGCTCAGGATGTCATTAGGGGTGCGATCAGGATGGCAGTAAAGCTTAGGATGACATACTTCACTCCCCGCAGATCCTGTTTATGTGCTCCTGCACATAGTCGCCTCTACGGCGGTAGAATTCCTTGAGTCCCTCAGCCTCAGAGAGAAAGTGATCAAGATTCATCCTGTCTCCGTAATAGCGCCTGTAGAAGCCTTCCATTCCGGGAGACATGGCGGAAACGAGCCTGTCAATTTCCATATCGGTCCTCGCCGGGTCAAATACCGTGTTCCGCAGCTCCTCCATACGCTTCGCAAATCTCTTCCTGAATATGGGACTCTTTATAACAGACTTCATTATGTAATTTTTTTCGAGGACCTCAGACAGGGTATCCGCGTCATATTTATCCTTTTCCATGGCAACGGAATTAACGTCACAGAGCATCCATCTCCAGCGGCAGTCACCGTAGGCACCGCCCTCCT
>CADCQV010000109.1 GCA_902803625.1 uncultured Lachnospiraceae bacterium | reverse complement strand
CACGCAGAGTGCTCTCATCATTCATCGGGTAGTCCACCTTCAAAAGGTGTAAACGGGGTGTAAATCCGTTTGATAAATCTTCAAAATTCCCAATTTACCGGATGCTGTCTCTTCCGTATCAGATTCTGGACTGTGAAAAAAGTGTTCCTGTAAACAATGGGCTCATGCTGGTTCTCAACCACTATCCATTCATCCGGGTTCTTTTCCCTGATGACACCGAGCTTGAAGCGGTACACAAACCTCTGTGAAGCTATGGCACCATAGTACACAGGGTTCTGCAGCATATCCTCAATAACGCTGAAATCCCAGATGTATTTCCCATTCTCCGGATCCGCTTTCTCGTGCTTCGTATAGGTATTTCTTAAGCCCTTGTTGCGGTTCCACCATGTGGGACAGGCTATCTTTTCCTTTTCAAACCTCCTGCGGATGTAGTTTGATCCATGCCCTTCCACAGCATAGTCAAAGATCTTCCTCACGATCCATGCTGTCTCCGGGTCTATCTCCAGATGATACTTATCTGCTTCGGACTTCCTATAACCGAAGGGAGCCAAGCATCCTGTAAACTTGCCCTTCTTGGCTTTCACCATATAGGAAGAATGAACCTTACGCGAAATGTCCTTACTGTACATTTCATTGAACACGTTCTTGATAGGAGCAAGGTCGTTATTGTCTTTTTCGGTATCAACAGCATCATTGATGGCTATGTACCTTACGCCGTTCATGGGGAAAAAGTCCTCCAGCATCCTCTGAAGGTCGGGCCTGTTCATGTTGAGACCAGTATAACCATCATCTGCGTAGATCCCTGCGATCTGCCATCCTTGCATAAAGCAGTATTCCGTAAGCATTTCCCTTTGGTTTTCGATGCCTGCGCCGGTTCCGGATAGTCAAGAACTTCCCCTTTATTATACGCCCCCTCAGAATCATTTCCACCAGTTCCAGTTGTTATTTTTAGGTTTTTTCTGTCCCGGATCCTCTGCCGGATCTTGTACCGGATGACATCCGCAAAAGCGTCAACCGCCTCGGTCTCTCCGTCATAAAAGGTCAGGACCTTCATTTCCGTGTTGCACTTATTCCCCATAAGCTATATTTCCTTTCTTTGCAATAGAAAAAGCAGCAAATCTCTGGGATCTACTGCTTTCGTTGTTGGTTGTTATTATGTTTTTCTGAAGAGTTTAGAGCATAGCAGAATACTTAGAGCAGTCTGCTTCTGAAAAACCTAAAGCTTTCATAGCCTGCTCAGCTGTCCACTTCATGTTTTTCATCAATTCTTTTATATTGCCTAAATTGGTATCTGTTGTTGCTTCGACCCTTTCCTCTGCCCTTCCATCTGCAACTTCTTTAGCTATCTCGTCCTTCATCAGCTCCTTGAGCGCCTGGCACATCCTTTCATCCCTCCTTATTATTTCAAAAAGCTCCGCATTCTCCGAAACACTCACCTGAAGAACCGCATCTATATTACTCCGTTCGCCGGGTTCCTTTGCCTGTTCCGCTTCCTGCAGAAACGTCCTTACATCCTCTTCCTTAGCATTCTTTGATAATATCTTAAGCCCGGAATGTTTTTTCCCATCCATATCCCCTGTTACAATGATCTGGGTATCAAAGAGCACCTTTCCTGTTAGATAATAAATTCCTTTATACTTTTCCGTGATCACCACTCCTGATCCTTCAAGTATCCTGAATAACTCCCTAGGATAGGCCTCCCGTATCATGGTCAGTGTAAGCTCTTCAGCCGGTATTTCATTCACATGCTCGCCAAGTGCTTTATAGAGGCACCCATACGATATCGTTTTGTAGTAATCATCGATTGATAAGGAGTCCCCGCTTCCCTTATACTCAAAAACATTGAACCGCTAAAAAAGTTTACCTATCTCATTCTTGACTACCACGGATGGATCCTTCTTAATTACAAGCAGATCCATCTCCAACGCCTGATGGCTCAGCTGATACTCAGAATCGAAAAACAGGTCGTCCTTATTCTCTTTTAATTCCCACTTTGTGGCTCCGAAAAACGCCGGATGCCAGTATGTTTTCTCTGATTTCACTATGTCTTTCATTTCACCCCCATTCTATACCTTGCAAAACCCATTTTCAATAAACCCACGATTAAATTTCGGGAAATCTGACCATATTATGGAGCACTCGCAATTAAATCGGCTTCGCCGATAGCGGAGCGGTTGCGGCCTTATGAGCGACATTTCCCTATGATAAGACAGATTATAATGATGGCTCATCCCTGTCTTTTTTGCTGATCCTGGATTCATGGTTCCTTTCTGCTCTTTTCCTTTGATCCTGTTCTTTCTTCATATCCTTCATCTTTTTGATACAGGATCAGCTCTGCGTTCGTGATACTGCTCTTGACCTGACCTTTCTCGGTCACATCCAAAAGATCCCGGATCTCGTCCACGTTCATATCCGGCTGGGCGGGTGCTGCCGCTTCGTGCAGAGCATTCGCCGTTACCGGAACGGCATTCCCGGATCCGTTTTTCAAGTGCATCCACCTCCTTTCCTTTGTTGATCACGGCCCGCGCCTTTTCTTCCTCTGAACCGTCAAACAGAAGATCCAGAAGATACTCTACATCCTCGATGCGGACCGTAATGGCCTAAAGCTCGGCTTCTTTTTCGGAAATTGTCTGGTCCTGAACCGCGATCTTTTCCTTTTGCTTCATCAGGATATAATCCTGCTTCTCCAAATACTTCCGGCCACCGTATTCCGCCTCATGATCCAGATGCAGTCCGTGCTTCTCGCAGATATCGAAAAGCAAGGCGCGGCAGGCGGCATCGATAGTCATTTTTCTGTTGTTCAGCTTACCCGGCTTCTGGTCAGGATTCGGAAGATCGAACCCCAGCGCTTCCAGAGCTTTTTCTTGTTGAGGGGCCACCTCTCCATATCGGTTTTTGCAATCAAAGACGTGACGCTCATGGATATGCGGAGTCGATTCGTCCAGATGCAGTGACCAGTCCAAGATGTGGATGTGGTCACCGAAGCGGCGCT
>CADCQV010000108.1 GCA_902803625.1 uncultured Lachnospiraceae bacterium | reverse complement strand
CCGCTTAAGCCCTTTATGAGCTCCTCTAATGCCCTGACATGGGCTGTCGTTATATCCTTTTCCTTTCCGGCTATCAGGGCTATTGCTTTCTTGAATGCGAGGCTCCTTAGGACCGGCGCGGCTTTTTCCGTACCGGAGATACTTATCCCGAGTCTTTCCGGCAGAGCTGAAGTATCAGAGACATCTTTCAGCAGGCCTTCTGCTTCTCCCTCCATATATTCCCATATGCTGCCGAGTTTTTCGGAAGCCTCGTAAATATGCCTTACCGCCCCGGGATTTATCATTTCCGCTTCCGGAATGATATTATGCCTTATCCTGTTTCTGGACAGCTCCACATCGGCATTTGTTTCGTCCTCCCGCCAGGATAAGCCTTTTTCCCTGCAGTATTCCTCTATCTCCCGTCTTGTGCAGAAAATAAGCGGTCTTATTATATTCCCGCTCACCGGTCGGATCCCGCATAATCCCTGTATCCCGGTTCCTCTGAAGAGATTAAAGAGCGTGGTTTCCGCAGAATCCTCCATATGATGTGCGACTGCTATCCTGTCGGCCCCGCTCTCATTGAAAACCCTGTACCTTATAAGCCTGCCGGCCTCTTCTTCGGATAATCCCTCCCTTGCGGCAAAACCAGGGATATCGGCATACACGGTCCGGCAGGGAACATTGAGGCTTCTGCACTGCTCCTCCGTGAAGCGGCAGTCTTCATCCGCACTCTCTCCCCTTATTCCGTGATGAACGTGTATGGCTTCGATGCTGATCCCCAGTCTTTCCCTTAGTTCAGACATCAAAAAAAGGAGGCACATAGAATCTGCTCCTCCCGAAACACCGATCAGTACACGGTTTCCCATTTCTGTCATGCGGTGACCGGTCATCACCCTGAAAATACCGTCAACAGTGATCACTTTTCCTCATCCGGTTTGAAAATCACCTCGCCGTCATGCACCAGACCCAGCTTGCTTTCCGCTATTTCCTCAGCAAATTTCTTGGTCTTTGTATATTTCTCATACTCCTGCAGCTCGGTGGTTCTTTTCTCCTCATCCTCTATAGCCCGCTTCAGCTCCTCTTCCCGGGCGAGATAGGTATTGTACTTATTCTGCAGTCTCATACCGTCAATGGATACAACCGCAAGAAGCATCCCCACCACAACAGCTATGCAAAAACAGCCAAACCTGTTCTGTTTTTTTCTCTTAAATGCCGGTGTCTTTGCCATAATCATTCCGAATCCTTAGAATAAAACGAAAATACCCTTTGATAATACATGTTATTTTTGCTTTTGTCAATACAGATGTTATTTTTTATTGACCCCGCCTGCGCTTTGCTTAGCGGGGGGCATCTCCATCTGAGATATATTCGAAAAGCTCCTCCGCCTCTTCCTTTCGGACCACTTCCTTCACATCCTTTACCCTTACCTTTACGGTACGGTTTCCGAAGGCTATCTCTATCACATCTCCGGGCTTTACTTCAGCCCCGGCTTTTGCGGGCTTTTCGTTTATTGTGACTCTTCCTGCGTCACAGGCTTCGTTTGCGATGGTGCGCCTTTTTATCAGTCTGGATACTTTTAAGTATTTATCGAGTCTCATGTATGTTCCTTTCGGAGAAAAAAAGATTCTTCGGGCTTCGCCCTCAGAATGACAGTGCGCTGCAGGGGCTTCGCAGGGGGATAACAGAATTTATAAAGAGGACATGTGCCCGGCACATGTCCTCCTGGATTCAACAAAACAAACTATTTCATCGGTTTTTCATACGCCCCCGGCAACGGATGCTTCAGGCTGCTATGAAAATCACCTTACTTCTTGTTTACGAGATCCTTAAGAGCCTTTCCAGCCTTGAACTTAGGTGCCTTTGATGCAGCAATCTTCATAACAGCGCCGGTCTGGGGATTTCTTCCCTCTCTTGCAGCTCTCTTTGATACTTCGAAGGTACCGAAGCCAACAAGCTGAACCTTGTCACCCTTCTTAAGCTGTGCGGAAACAACATCAGTAAAAGCCTTAACTGCAGCTTCTGCATCTTTCTTTGTAAGGCCTGCCTTATCGGCAACAGCAGCAACTAATTCTGTTTTGTTCATTTTGAACTCCTCCTATATACGAGTTTTTATCGGATTTATATGGCCCCCTCAGAAGGCCACCAGATATACTTATACGCGTTTTATACTGCTTTGTCAAGAAAAAAGCGACTGTTAAGGTGTTGAAAATCTGCCCATAAAGAGTATCACGCCGCTTTCCCTGTCTCTTATAACGTAAACAAAGGGTCTGTCGGCGATAAACTCCTCTTTCGGCTCATCTATGGGAAGAGATGCGAGACCGACCATTAATTCGGTAACCGCAGCGGCCCTGCTTCCCTCCTCATCCACCTCTACCACTGCTCTGTGGCAGATATCGCTTATGGTCAGATCTTCTGAAAGATAAGAAAAATCAGCTTCTCCGGAAAAGGCAGCGCCCATTCCCATTTTGATAAGCGCATCCTTTAAGCCGCTGAGAGTGAGATCCTGCTTGAATTTAGGAATAACAAGGGACCCGAGCTTTGTTTTCTCCGCACTGTCCAGCCTCTCCAGTATATCTGAAGGGGAGCTGTCCTCAAAAACAGCGGACAGATCCTTTTTTTCCGGATCCGTATACATTATGAGATCCATTTCGTATGAACTGTCCATATAGGGAAGTGCCACTGCCTTTAACCCGTCCTTATCCGAGAAATAGCAGAGGCTGACATCATCCATATGCATCATTTCAATATCCGAATCCTTATCTTTTCCGTGAAAGCTTTCCTCCCAGGTATCATTATGTGAAAATCTGTACTGCCATTCTCCGTAGAAATAGACCGCATTAAGGATATCCGCAACCGTATCCCTGTCGACTCCCGGCTGGTAATCCGGGATCATTTCCTCAGTTGCATCCTTTACCCATTCCGATATTTCCCTTTTTACTGTATCTGTATCACGGAAGTCCACCTGTCTGAAATCACCGTCAAAAAACTCCTCAGCCGGCTTCGCGAATTTTTCCTCATAGTCGGGACTGAGATTTAAGCTCTTGTCAATAAACAGACCATTGGCAGTCCTGAAATAAGCGCTTTCCTTTTGTTCCCTGTTGTAAAAGCTCTTCATTCCCTCCTTAAAGGCATCGAAATCCTTTATCGAAAGAGCCTTATTTATCCCTTCTGCGGTCTCCCCCCGGGCGGCAAGCTCAGAAAGTGCTATTGCAGAACAGATACTGAAGGGCGAAAAAAACAGATTGTCCTCTTTACCGTATTCATTGTACAGCTTCCGGCTGAACTCGTTTATAGCCTGCTTCATTTCCCCGGTATCCCCGCTTTCTGTGTATTCTCCCTCTTCCTCCGTACTTTCCACTGATGCCGGTTCTGTCGGGGTTTCCTCAGAAGCCGGCTCCTCTGTTACTTCCTCAGAAGCCGGCTCCACCGTACTTTCCCCGGATGTCGGTTCTGTCGTACTTTCCTCTGTCGGAGCAGTACTGTTATGGGCCTCAGCTGTATTACTTCCCTCAGTCCCGCAGCCTGCAAGCGATATTGTCAGTATGGAAACCAGGATCATTCCGAGAAACCGTTTCTTCATAACTCTTCACTCCTTCTACTCATTAATAAGCTCATTATAGATTTCCCTTTTCGAAACACCCCTGTCAGCGGCGGCAAGCTTCATGGCGCTTTTCCTGTCGTGACCCCGGGCTTCATACATCTCCACGTGCTCCCTTACGGACATTCCGGCGTATTCCTCAGCCCTTTCCCGCCTGATCTCCTCCCGGCTTTTTCCTTCCGTCACGAGAACAAATTCTCCCCGGGGGCTTTTTTCTTCATAGTATGAGACCGCCTCCCCAAGGGTGATCCTGAGTATCTCCTCATGCTTTTTCGTCAGCTCCCTGCAGAGAGATATCCTCCGGTCCCCCAGAGCGTCGTACAGATCCTTTAGAGTCTCCCGGAGATGATGGGGCGCCTCGTAAAATACAATTGTCCGCGTTTCCTCTTTTATTTCCGCAAGTCTCTCTTTCCTGAGCTTGTTTTCCCTTGGAAGAAAGCCCTCAAAGCAAAATCTGCCCGTGCTCAATCCCGACAGGGTGAGTGCAGTTATCACTGCGCTCGGTCCCGGGAGAGAGGTCACCGGTATCCCCTCCTCCGCACATTTCCGGACAAGAACCTCACCGGGATCCGAAATTGCCGGAGTTCCCGCATCGGTGATAAGTGCCACATCCTTCCCTGACAGCAGGATATCGGCAAGCTCCCCGGCCTTTTCGTACTTATTGTATTCATGATAGCTCGTAAGCGGGGTATGGATGTCAAAATGATTTATGAGCTTCAGACTGTTCCTCGTGTCCTCGGCTGCAATGAGATCCACCTGTGTCAATGTCTCTATGACTCTCTGCGTTATATCCCCGAGATTCCCAATGGGTGTCGCACATATAAAAAGTGTTCCGCTCATTTCAGTATCCGTAAACCTCCGTAATCTCGCGCGTGTATTTCCCGTCCTCCCCGAAGATAATGAGAGGCTTTTCACATTTTAGCTCCGCCTTTCCGCCCTTCCTTGCCTCCAGAAGAACCATATCGGGAGCCTTTTCCTTTCCCGGATATACCATCCTCATTCTCTTCGGCTCCAGCTTATTCTCCCTCATTTCCCCGAAAATATCCGGAAGACGATGGGGTCTGTGTACCAGAAACAGAGCTCCTCCCTGCTTCAGGAGATATGAAGCCGCCGAGATCACATCATGCAGTGTGCAGAGTATCTCGTGTCTCGCGATCGCCTTCGGTGCCTCCGGATTTACGATCCCCGAGCCTCTTGTCATATAGGGCGGATTGGAAACCACGGTATCAAAAGAGCCCGCGCTGAAAAGCATGCGGGCCTCCCTTATATCTCCTTCAACAATATCGATCCTGTCCTCCAGCCTGTTATGTATGACGCTGCGTCTGGCCATATCGGCACTTTCCCGCTGTATCTCCAGACCCGTAAAATGTCTTCCCTCTGTCTTTGCGGAAAGGAGAATCGGAAGAATTCCCGTGCCCGTACCGAGATCAATAAGCGTCCCGTCCTTTTTCACCGTGGCAAAGCCCGAAAGAAGTACAGCATCCATTCCGAAGCAGAACCGTTCGGGATCCTGTATTATTTCATAGCCGTTCCTCTGCAGATCGTCAAACCTCTCACCGGCCTTTAATTCTACTTGCTTAAGACTGCTTTCGCTCATCTCCCGTCCCGGATTTCCCTTTGCTGCGGTTCCTTCTGTTTTTCTTATTATTTCTGTTTCCGCCCCGGTGTTCCTTTCCCTCCGGACCTTTATTCCCGGACCCTTCATCAAGGGCGCTTTCCCCGGGAAGCTCTTCCTCCAGAAGCTCCTTCGGTAATGGCTCCTCCGGCACCTCCCTCTGCTTTTTCTGCTGATTCTGGCCCTTTTTGCGCTTTGCCTTGAAGGTTATCTCCTCAGCCGGATACTCCCGTATCTCTTTTTCATCCTCTGTTTCAAACAGAACCTTTATCCGCTGGCGGAGAACATTGACCTCGGCAACGGTACCCTCCTCCCCGTAAGGATCGGCTACCAGATCCCCGACTCCGGGCAGCTTCTTATTCAGATACTCATATGTCTCCTCTTCGTTTTTCAGGCAGCACATAAGCCGCCCGCAGACCCCGGAGATCTTCGTGGGATTTAATGAAAGATCCTGTTCCTTTGCCATTTTGATGGATACCGGAACAAAATCCGATAAATAGCTGTGACAGCAGAGCTCCCGTCCGCAGGGGCCGTATCCCCCCAATATCTTCGTTTCGTCCCGGACTCCTATCTGCCTGAGCTCGATCCTTGTACGGAAAACACCGGCCAGATCCTTCACCAGATCACGGAAATCTATTCTGCCGTCCGCAGTGAAATAGAAAAGAAGCTTGCTGTTATCGAAGGTATACTCGGCATCTATGAGCTTCATCTCCAGCCCATGCTTATGTATCTTTTCCTTGCAGATCTTTATTGCTTCCTTTTCCCTGACCCGGTTTGCCCGGTCGCTTTCAAGATCCTCTTCCGTCGCCTTTCTTATCACAGATCTTAGGGGTGTGTTGAAATCCTCCTCATTCCTTTCCTCAGGACCGGAGACCACCTTTCCGAGCTCCTTCCCCCTGACGGTTTCGACAACACAGTAATCGCCCTTTTTCAGCTCTGTTTTCCCCGCTTCAAAAGAATAAACCTTCCCGGCGGAGCGGAATCTTATATTGACTATTTTTATCACTTTATCTACCTCATGTTCATAAACAGGAGTTCCAGGGTATTTTCAGGATTTACATTGGATCTTATCCTGGACCTCGCTGTCTTTATTTCATCTATTATTTTGTTTATCCGTTCGAAGGAATAATATGAAGCGGCTTTTGAAAGCTCCCTTTCCTCATTAAAGAAGATCAGCTTTTCCCCGCTTCCCCCTGCCTTGAGAAAGAGCACGTCCCTGAACCACAGAAGGAAAAAGCTCAGTACATCATCACTCTCTTCCTTTTTTCCGGCAGCCTCTGCAGCTGCAAGGGAGATGGCGGTGTCATTCATATCCCGTACTCCCGTGACTATACCGCGGAGTTTTTCAAAGAGCAGCTTAAACTCCTCACTTTCGGACAGCAGCACAGCCTTTCCCAGATTTCCCCTGGCAAATGAAATGACGGCTGACGTGTCCTTTATTTCCGGATCCTTTCTCTCCAGAAAGGCGCGTATATCACCGTTATCCACGGCTCTCATCTGTAGACACACCGCCCTGGACACGATCGTCGGAAGAAGCCGGTCCTTATTTTCCGAAAGGATAATGATCACCGCGTAGGATGGCGGCTCCTCAAGGGTCTTCAGAAGGGCATTCTCCGCTTCCTCCGTCATCAGGTTTGCGTCCGGTATGATGTAGATCTTCCTCGGGCTGTAGTATGGCTTTATCGCCACATCATTCACCACCTGGGATCTGATGTCGGAAACTCCGATAGAGCTTGTCTTTTCGGGAATCAGGGTAATGATGTCCGGATGGCTTCCGCTTTCCGCACACTTACAGGAGTGACAATGTCCGCAGGGTTCGGCATTCTCTCTTTCCTCAAGGGAGGTCTCACACTGGAGAGCCATGGCAAAAACCGAAGCCAGGGTCTTCTTTCCCATCCCCTTCTCGCCGTCAAAGATATAGGCATGAGCGGCTTTTCCGCTTTTTACAACACCGGTCAGGCTGGAAATGACAGCATCCTGTCCGATTATATCACGAAATCCCATCATGTAAGAATATCAATGAGGAGTCCCTCTATCTCTCCGATCTTATTTAATATCGTGAGGTTATCGCTCTCTTCCTTCAGCAGCTCCTCCGCAAGATTGTCCAGATTCTCGTCTATCAGCTTTATGATACCATACACCCTGTGCCGTCCCCTTCTGTCCAGAAAGTTTTCCCTGGAAAATTTGTGGGAACGGTTTATTATCTCATTCATAAAGCCCTTGATAAGGCTCCGGTATTTCCGCATATCCCCGATATCTTTATGCTTTTTTATCCGGCTCCCCTGCATGGTGATCTCATTCATCATACCGGTGAGGCGTTCCTGCAGATCGGTTTCCTCTATATTGCTCATCAGAGCAAATTTAAATGCCTCCGACGGCTGATCGGCAGGCTTCGATACTTCAGGCTGGGTAACGGCACTGCTTTGATTGACTTTTATATCCATAAATCACCCGATCAATTCCTTAATTTCCCGGACACACTGCT
This sequence comes from uncultured Lachnospiraceae bacterium, assembly GCA_902803625.1. Lineage (GTDB taxonomy): Bacteria > Bacillota > Clostridia > Lachnospirales > Lachnospiraceae > NK4A144. Next base: position 11,239 of record CADCQV010000108.1, on the reverse strand, counting down.
TCAGATCATTATTCTTTATCCTTAAGCGTACACCGGCCGCCTCAAGCCTTTCCTCCGAAAAATCGAGATCATCGGCCAGGAAACGCCTGCATAACTCCCTGTAATCGGGTATAAGCCTTTTCTTTTCCCTTTTTACGGCCCGGATCAGCCGGTCCCCGTCGTCACATTCTATGTATATCGGAATCACAGACCTGATACCCGCGAAGTAATCCCTTATTGAGACAAAGCTTTCCAGGGTTCCGATGAGGACAATGTCGTTCTCTCCTTCGAAGCTCCCGTCATCAACGGTGAAGTATCTCCACAGACCCTGCACCGTATTGTAGCTCCTGTCCTCTATTACCCTGCCCTTATCCTTCAGCTCCCTGAATGTATCCTCATCGGAAAAGCGGTATTCGACCCCATCTCTTTCGCCCTCTCTTAAGGGTCTCGTGGTATAGGGTATGACGGTCTTCAGAATCCCTCCGCTTTCCCTTGTCAGCTTCCTGAAGATACTGTCCTTTCCGGAGGCGCTTTTACCCATAAGAACAAAGATACGGTTCATTTAAGCTCCCTTATGGCTCTTTTCAGCCTGCTGAAGCCTTCCTTGTCATCCATAAGGGAGGTCATCAGCAGGACATATTTCCCTGCTGTTTTTTCCGGCTGCAGATGAAAATCCTCTCTAAGTCTCCGGTAGAGAGCCCCTGCATCCATATCCCGGTGGGACAATAAAAGCTTCGTGGGATCGAAGCCGTATATCCCGTATTTCCCGATCAGCCCTGTGCCTTCCAGTCCGACTTTTCTGTTTTCCTCCGCTTCAAGGCGAAGCTCCTTAAGCTCCCTATATAGTGCCGCAAAATATTGCTCGCCCTCGGCCCTTAAAAATGCAAGCATCCTGTCGGCTCCGGCCATAAGTATATAGGAAGGGCTGGTGCTCTGAAAGACCGAATAGTAATGCCACAGCTTTTCCCTGTCCACCAGGGATCCGTTTACGGTAAGGATTGCAGTCTGGGTAAAGGCGGGAAGATTTTTGTGAAGACTCTTTATTATGATATCCGCCCCGGTCCCGGATGCATTTTCAAAATTGAAATCATCGGAAAACGGCCTGTAAAGCCCGCCATGTGCTCCATGGGCACTGTCTGTGATAAGCGGAATATTCTTTTCATGACAAACAGCTGCTATGGTCCTTACATCGGACAAAAAACCCTCATAGGTCGGAGACGTGATAAAAACCGCTTTTATCCCCTTATCGGCATCAATAGCCTCTCTTACCTTTTCGGGATCAATGCCGCCCTTTAGTCCGCTTCCCTCTATCTCCTCGGGTTCAATAAAAACCGCCTCTATATTCTTAAGCTCCAGAGCATTTACGGCACTTACATGACAGTTGCTGCAGAGTAAAAGCTTCTCCCCGGGCTCTGTACAGGCTGAGATCGCGGCCATTACCCCGGATGTGGAACCGTTAATAAGGAGTCTGACCTCATCACCGCCGAAATAATCACAAAGATTCCGGTTCAGGCTGTGGATAAGCCCCTCGCTCTTATGGAGATCGTCAAAGCCGTCTATCTCCGTAATGTCTATCCTGTACGGATCAAAGCCCTTAAACCTTCTTTTATGTCCGGGCATATGGAAGGGATACATATCGGATTCCGAGTATTTGATGAGCTCGTTAAACATGGGGAGTGTCCTACTGCCCTTCCTGGGGCTGCCCCTCCGCCGGAGGCACGGCCTGCTGTATGCCCTCGTTTATCTGTCCGTCCATGGCCTCTGCCTGCTGCTGAAGTATCAGCTGAAGAAGAGCCTGCTGCTGTTCCTCTGTCAGCTGCGTAACATCGGAATTCTCCTGCTGGGGAACCTCCTGCTTTCCGCCGTAAACAATGACAGGTTCTCCCTTCTCCACGTTGTCAAAGATCTCTGCGGCCTTTTTCTTCGGCAGATTAACGCATCCGTGGGATCCTCCGGTTATGTAGATATCTCCGCCGAAGCTGCTCCGCCAGGAAGCATCATGCATCCCGATATTGCCGTTAAATGGCATCCAGTAGCTTACCGGAGAGGAATAGGTCTCTCCCACCAGGGTAGCATCTTTTTCCTTATAGGTTATGGCATAGGTCCCGTCAGGAGTATAATTCCCCGCGGATACCTTTCCGGATACGCAGGAGCTGTCGACCATAAGCTTATTGTCCTTATAGACATAGACATGCTGGTCGTCCAGATCTATTTCCACATAGTCGCTTCCGATATCGCTGTCACCATGCTTGACCGCCTCTGCAAAGTACACAGGCTTAAATTCGCCGCTCTCACCCTTATAGATCGCTTCCGTCAGAGCCGTGGTGGTATTCGGTCTGTCGGTCCACCAGCCGTAGTTGCCGCCCCTTACGGTAATGGTCTCACCCGAATGGGTCCGAAATTCCCTTCCTATCCCAAAGGTATCGTGGGCTTTCGCAAGGGAATCCACATATTCCTTTACCTTCGTTTCATCCAGGGTAACCTTTGTCCCGTCCACTGAGATCCACTGTCCTATAAGCTTCCCGTCTACGACCTCCGAGTTATCCCCATAGTCTATGGTGAGCTTCACATTGACAAAGCTGTTCAGATTGTCCCTCAGTTCATTGAGCTCCGGATCATCCGAAAAAACCTCCGGTGCCTTATAACAGCCCTCATCTTCCAGGACAACTTCATCCTTCAATAGCTCCACGGCCTTTTTTACTGCTTCATTTACCTTATTCTTCAGGAGAGCCGTTCCCGGATCCTCCGGAATGACCGAATATCCGCTTTCGCTGTCGTATTCGCTGAGATACGCATCCACCGGCTCTCTCTGATTATCATAGATACCCAGAGCGGAAATATTGGCATCCAGACGGTTTTCGTCATATTCGATAAGGTTCTTGCTGTTCAGCTTCGGATTCCTGAAAAATGAAAGCGGCCAGCTGAAAGGATTCTGTTCTTCAATAAGTTTTCCTATCGCACCGTTAAAAACGGGCTTTAAGCTGATGTCCGAAGCCTTTATCTTTCCGCCGGTTCCTTCCCTTCCCCTGACGGTCAGGGTATATCCCATAGCGTCCTCAGCAAATACCTCCTCTGTCTCTTCCTCGGTCATCCTTGCAACCTCTTTGTCATTAAAGGTCGTGTTCGGAAGGAATCTCCCCATAAAATAAAAGGTTCCTGCAAAGTACGCTATCAACAGTAAAATCAGGAATCCCAGACTTACGGTAAGTAATATATATTGTTGCTCCCTTTTTCTTCTTCTTCTCATCTTCGCTTTATTTTCTCTTCTCGTAGCTGTCTATAAGATACCTGTACCTCCCCAGGTTCATATCTATTATTGTCTTTATCCTGCCTTCGGCAAAAAGGTCCGCCCTTGTTAAAAGCCTTATCTTCTCATAATATTCGTGGAGATCCGGATCCTCTATGAAATTGCCGTTCTCCCGCACACTTTCCTGATATCCCTTAGGGATCTCACGGCGAAGGTGTCCCACACGCCAGTTCTCCTTATACTCGGCAGGAAGCTTTGAGAGAAAGGGGTCCCCCAGAGCATATGTGTCGTTCAGGTAGAGATCGGGGTTATAATATACCAGAATACCGGCTGCATTTTCTATTATGCCTCCCGAAAACCCGTTTGCCCTCAGATCATCCGGAGCCTCATTATTCCAGGTATTCTGAATACATAAGCTCCCGGTGGTCAGAAGGGAGACAACATTATTATAAAGCCCCGTGGTGTCATAATAATACTCCCTTTCGTCGGATATCTGCGAGCTGTATCTGTGACCCGCGAGATAAAGGGTGCCGTTTGTTCTTCCGAAGGTGGCGGCAAATATCACCGACACAAAAACCGCCGTATAAAAAACCCTCCTTATCAACGGGATTTTCGATACCTCCGATTCCGTATCGTTTATCATCATTACCGACAGGCAGACCGAAACAAAAAACAGATTTGTAAAATGTCTCCCCATCATAAAGTCCCCGCCTATACGTATGATATAGATCCCGTAAAACAGGATCCCCGCGGCAACAAGGGTATATTTCAGTTTTCCGGAAAGCGCCCCGAGGATCACTGTTATCGCAGGTATCACTACGACCACGGCATCATCAAGGGCAGAATAAAGAGTATATAAAATGCCTCTCTTTATGTATTCGGTCATAGCTATATCCGTTCCCAGCTTCACATATGCGGGGTTAGGGAAGGGAAAGCCGAAATAAAAGCAGGCAAAAATCTCCCAGAGTATAAAGGGAAGAAGCCCCAGAAGGGCGATCCCGGCCGCCTTTATGAAGGATACGTCCTCCCTCTTAAATAGGTATATCCATACTATGACCGGCACAAATATCAGAACGGAATCCATCCTTGCCATGGCCAGAAGGGACATAACAAGTGCCAGTGCCAGCAGGCTTTTCTCATTGAACTGTTCCTTCCCCCTCAGTAAATACAGAAACAGCGCACTTAGGAAAAAGAGAAGGCTGTTTTCCAGTCCCGAGGTGGTATAGCTGATAAATGCCTGACTGCCGCTCAGGGCGACAAAGCTCAGCAGTACCTGCTCCTTTGTGCGGCACAGCTTATAAACCAGGATATAATATGCCGCCGTTGAAAACAGGGTACATACAAAGAGAGAAGTAAAATACATCTCCCTCGTAATAAAATAAAAGAGCGCTATTATCAGCGTAAACAACGGACAGGTGCTGGCCGTTGCCCTTTCTCCCACATTATAGACAAGCCCATGTCCCTCCACGAGGTGTCTGGACATCACATAGCCGTGATAAGCGTCATCCGACTGCCACGCAAGGGCAACGACAATCAAGCAGAAGCCAATGCTTGTAAATAGACGCCATCTGTCAATTGAAAATGCTATTCGTTTTGCTGCATCCATCTATCTAAAGAAGTATCTGTTCTTTTTTCAGGAACCTGTTATGCCAGGCGGTCCTGAAATACTTGAAATTCGCAAAGAAGGAATTCTGTGACTCACCTTCCGTCCTCGCAGTCCAATGCCCGGGTATCTCGATGAATTTCACACCGAGCCTCAGGGGCTTCAGGGCGGTTTCCAGGAAGAAGGGATGCCTCAGCTCCTCCCATCTTATCCTTTTCATAAGGTCGGTGGGGAAGATCCGGTAAGCATAGGTCAGATCCGATAGTCCGGTAAAGTAAAACAGGCCGATGGCTCTCTCAAATATCAGATTGCATATGAGCTTTATCTTATTATAGTGCTCGAATCCGCCGCCCTTTTTCCAACGCGTCGCAGTGATTATCCGCTTCGGATATTTCTTTGCCTTTGCTATAAATTCCCTGATAACATGCGGATCCGTCTCCAGATCCGAAGACATCATCACCACATGGGAACCCTTCGCAAGGTTTATCCCTTCCCGGATGGCTCCTCCCACGAAGGGGAGCTCCTGATTGTGTATATACACCGGAATCCTGTCCTTATACTTCTCTACAAGCTCCTCTGCCGTTTTTCTGGTTTCAGGGCTTGTCCTGTCACAGAGAAGCAGGATAAATTCCGCAATATCCTCTCTGACATTGGTACCCGCTATTATATCCACTGTCTGCTTCAGGGAATAGGTTTCATCCATTGCGGGAAGAAGTATGGTCACATTCTCAAATGAAGAAGGCATCTCATATCCTCGATTCCCAGTCGTGGAACACATCCGTAAGGGTCTGCTCCATGCTGTATTCCCTCTCATACCCGAGTGCTTTTATCTTGCTGTCGTCCCCGAGGAGCAGCGGCTCATCCGCCACGCGGAAGAGCTTTTCATCGGAAATAACCTTCGCGTCGGTGCCGGATATCTTCACGAGCATATCCAGGATCTCCTTTATCTGATATGCCTTTCCGTTACAGATATTATACGGCTCCCCGGGATTTCCCTTTTCCATCATGAGCCGCATAGCCCTTACCCCGTCCCGTACATCGATATAATCCCTGTAGGTCGACAGATTTCCGACGTGAATCTCCGGCGGCAGCTTCCCGGCTTTAATAAGCGCAAGCTGTCTCGCAAAATTCTGTATGGCGGTTGCGGGCGGATGTCCCGTTCCCACATGGATAAACATTCTGGGGAGATACACCTTCATACCGTAATTTAACGCGTACTGCCTTCCCAGATTTTCCACACCCGCCTTTGACACTCCATAGGGAGTATGGGGGGTAAGTAGTCTGTCCTCCTTTAAGGGACAGTCCTCTTCCTTTATATTGCCGTACTCCGCACTGGAGCAGGCAAGCAGTACCTTTGCATCGGGAGCTGCTTCCCTGGCACAGTACAGGACATTCAGGGTTCCGATGTAATTGGTTTCGTGTGTAACATACTCCAGATTCCAGGAATCCCCGTTGAATGCCTGGGCTGCCATATGGACGATAATGTCAGGCTTCATATCCTTCATTATCCTCATTAAGGCATCCCTTTCCAGGATATCGCAGCGGATTATATCCCCGTCCTGGATCGCGGCCATCCTGCTGGATGCGGAATTCCGGGCCAGACCCTTTACCTCCGCTCCGTCCTTCTTATAACTTATCATAAAATGGGAACCGACCATTCCGGTTCCGCCAAGCACTAGTACTTTCAAAGCCAAACCTCTTTTTCTTTTCTGTCATTTAACACTTCATTTTATCAGTACTGCGTCTATAATGCAAACATTGTGTGATCCCAGTGTCATTCCGGGCGAAGCGGGAAAGACCCTTCGCTGGCGCCCGGATTGACAGAATCGGATAATAGGTCTATTATTTGCGCCGTGATGAGTAATAGCAGTGCACATTCCATGACAGAGGGAAATCCTCTGAAGTTAATATTGAAATTCGCCCTTCCTTTGCTGCTTGGTAATATTTTCCAGCAGACCTATAACGTAGTTGACGCAGCCATTGTGGGACAGACCCTGGGCGATAAGGCCCTTGCCGGAGTAGGCGCATCCAGCAGTGTACAGTTCTTCATTCTCGGCTTCTGCATCGGACTCTGCGCCGGCTTTGCGGTTCCCGTTGCCCAGCGCTTCGGGGCCGGAGATATGGGCTCCCTTCGAAGGTATGTCTTCCACAGCCTTCTGCTTGTGGTGTTTTTCTCCGTCCTCCTTACCCTTGTCTGCGCTCTGGGATGTCACAGTATCCTCCGCCTTCTCCGAACTCCCGGTGATATTTATGACAATGCCTATATCTATCTCTTTGTGATATTCTGCGGCATTCCCTTTACGCTGCTGTACAATACCGCCGCAGGTTTCTTACGCTCCGTCGGGGACAGCCGCACCCCCTTTATATTCCTTGCTATTTCAACAGTTGCGAATATAGGTCTTGATATTTACTGTATTACTATCCTGAAGCTGGGTGTTTTCGGTGCCGCCATAGCTACCGTTGCCTCCCAGGCATCAAGCGGGGTTCTGTGTCTTATCTATATTATAATAAAGATGAGATTCATCATTCCGAAAAAAGAGGATCTTGTTATGAAGGGCTCCTATTTCACCACGCTCCTCGGTATGGGGCTGCCTATGGGAATGCAGTATTCCATAACGGCTGTCGGCAGTATGGTAATGCAGTCGGCCAATAATTCCCTCGGCAGTATTTACGTTTCCGGATTCACTGCAGGAATGAAGATAAAGCAGTTCGCCATGTGTCCCTTTGATGCCGTCGCCACTGCTGTTGCAACCTTCTGCAGCCAGAATTACGGTGCGGGTAATATTTCAAGGATCCGCAGGGGAGTCGGGATAGGTCTTATTACCACTGTTTCCTATGGTATAGTTGCGGGTGCGCTTATGTTCTTCTTCGGGCGTACGGCCTCTCTTTTATTCGTAAGCCGCGACTCCACCGCCGTTCTGGATGCTTCGGCACAGTATCTCGCCGCTCTGGGACTCTTTTTCTGGTCTCTGGGGATCTTGAGCATCTGCCGTATGGTGGTCCAGAGTCTTGGTTTTTCTCTGATCACGATCTTCTCCGGCTTCTCGGAAATGGTGGCCCGTATCCTTATGAGTATTTTTGCGGTGCCCGTATTCGGTTATGCTGCCATATGCTTTACCGATCAGACTGCCTGGCTTTCAGGCTGCGCTTACATTGTTCCGGTATACCTCCTTTGCATGAAAAAGATAGAAAGAATGCTCCGCAGCGAGGCGAAGCATTCCTGAGAAAACACCTGTGTCATTGTGATCAGATCTTTTCCACCTCTTCCTTTAACGGGATGGAATCGGTGGCACCGGGTCTTGTAACCGCGATGGACGATGCTCTCGCGGCAATATCAAGGCTTTCCGGGATGTCATGCCCGCTTATCACCGAGGAAATAAAGTAACCCGTAAAGGTATCGCCGGCGGCCGTGGTATCCACAGCCTTTACCTTGTATATTCCCTGCCTGTATTCCTTATCCTTATATTTATATACCGAGCCTTCACTTCCCAATGTCAGTACTATCTCCGCATCAGGGTATTTTTCCGAAAGAACCTTTAGTATCCTGTCCGGCTCCTTTTCGCCGCTTATCTGTCCACCCTCTATTTCATTAAGAAGGAAGAGGGATACCTTATTCAGATCGCACGCTTCCACCGCCTTGTCGTAGGGTGAAGGATTCAGAACGATCTTCAGCTTTTTTTCATATGCTCTGTCTATGATGTAATCCAGAAGATTCACTTCATTCTGGAGTACCAGCATATCTCCCTCTCCAAAACTGCCTAAAACCTCGTCTATATATTCCTTTGTAAACTGCCTGTTTGCGCCGCCAAATAGAAGTATGGAATTCTGACCATCCTTATCCACCTGGATAATGGTGTGTCCGGATCTTCCGGGGATCTTTCTGATAAAGCTTGTATCCACGTTGTTTTCCGTACATTTGTCTATCAAAAGCTGTCCCTCTTCACCTACAAGACCTGCGTGATAAACCTTTACCCCGGCTTTTGAAAGTGCGATGGACTGATTCAAGCCCTTCCCTCCGCAGTTTTCCTTCACTTCTCCGGTAGGCTCCGTTTCCCCGGGAATGATGATGTGATCCACCGGATAAACATAGTCGATATTTAATGACCCGAAATTTAATACCTTCATGATTTGTCTATGCCGCTCCTTTCATTAATCCTTTATTCGCCTGTTAACCGCTCAGCAAGAAGCATCGCGTTCTCAGCCACAACATCCGAATTATAATGCTGCCATTCCCCCCAGCGCCCAAGTCCGATAATGCCATGCTCCTTCATCGCAGAAAGAATATCCGACATATTCTCATTCTTTCCTATGGTATTAAGGGGATATGCGTACTTATTTACAAAATACTCTTTACCGCTTTCCCTGTAACGGGTGAGATTCGTTTCGGTCCAGTAGCCCTTTGATCCCGGGCAGAAATTGTGTCTGACCAGTATCCTGTGGAACTCCTTGTCCTCATCGGGATAGTAGATCCAGTGGGCGGAGGTATCCAGTCTCTCTTCGTGATACTCCGTGACGATTGATGAATACTTTAGCCTACCTATGCGTTCCGTTAAAGCCGGATCAGCACCCTTTATTTCCTTAAAATCCGTCCAGGGAACGGTATTTATTATCACATCTGCCTTATATTCATCATTAACGCTTCTTTTGTCAATATCAAGCTTCTCTGCCGCGACCCCTGTCTTCAGGCAGCCGCCCAGACTTTCCGCCATCCTCTTCCACAGCTCGCCGTAGCCGTATTTTTTCGGATAATAAAACTCCGCATGCCCCGGCTGTCTGGCATATGCCCTGTGCTCAAGACAGCTCCTTAAGGTGTCCTCAAAGGAAACATCCGGCAGCTTTTCCAGCCAGTAGGTTCCCAGCGAATCCAGCTCCTCCCCGAACATCTTTTTATTGTAGGGCAGCATATAGTCCTCTGCAATCCGCTTTCCAAGCTTCCAGTATATCCAGTCGGTGAATTTTTCCGGCATCGGAACGCCGGACACAGATCCAGCCTCCGCTATGGCCTTTAGATATTCAACCTGTGTGTCCGTATCTAGCATCCAGATATTGGCTTCTATGGGGCTTCCTATGATCTGCCCCTTCAGATCTATGCGGGAATCCCTCTCATATCTGTCCCACTCATTCTCCGGCAGATATCTGAACAGAAATTCCGTTACATCCGGTCTTCGCACATCCAGAAAATGTCCACCGCCGATATCGAAGGGTGAACCGTCCACATTCCTGCTCCTGCAGAGTCCGCCGGCCTCCTTCTCCTTTTCGAGTACGATAATATCCTTTATTCCCTTTTCCTTAAGCCTTGCAGCCAGCGTTAGCCCGGAGGGACCCGCGCCTAAGATAAGATACTTCATATGATACCTGCTTCTCTGTGTTTTTTCATATTTATTCAATTTTACAGGACTTTTCCGTCTTATTCAACTTTTGTGAGGTAGTACCACCTTATCAGGGCTACTCCGATGATTATCACATATCCGCAGATACTTAAGAATTCCGGGGTTTCATTTAAGAATATCATTCCGAGAAGAGCCGCAAATATAACCTGTGTATAATCAAAGACCGAGATCTCCTTCGCCGGAGCAAATCTATAGGCATTCGTGATGGAAAACTGGCCGAGAGAGGCTGCAATACCTGCCATTATAAGGCAGAGCAGCTGTTTTCCTGACATCGGATGATAGTCTATGATAACGGCGGGAAGCGTGACAAGACAGGAAAATAACGAGAAGCAGATCACTATTATCGGAGTTTTCTCGCCCTTTTTTCCGAGTTTTCTTACAAACACGTAGGCCGTTCCCGCCCCGAAACCACCGTATAATCCAATCAGTGCCGGTATGACCTCCGACATGGCTCCTGTTGGTCTGATAATAAACAACGCGCCGGTAAAGGCGATTATAGTTGCGATTATATCCAGCCTTGCAGGTATTTCCTTCAGAATGAAAATAGAAAGAACTATGGCGAAAAACGGAGACAGCTTATTTAACATATTCGCATCAGCAATACCGAGCCGGTCTATGGCATAGAAATTTGCTATTAACCCGCTGGTGCCGAAAAGACAGCGAAGGAATATATCGAGACGATTCTCTTTTTTGATAGTAAAGGGGATTTTTTCTCTGAGGAGAACTGCTGTCGAAACAAAGATTGCAACAAAATTCCGGAAGAAAGCCTTCTGCATAGTGGGCAGATCCCCGGAAATGCGGACAAAGAAGGTCATAAGGGAAAAACCGAAGGCTGCAAGGATAATGCAGATTATTCCCTTAATCTTATTATTCTTCTCTGTTAATTTGCTCTCTGTCTTAGTATACACTGTAAATGTCTTTAAAATGAAAAAGTGCCCAGAGCCGGAATCGAACCAGCGACACGAGGATTTTCAGTCCTCTGCTCTACCAACTGAGCTATCTGGGCGAATAGAGAGGATG
>CADCQV010000107.1 GCA_902803625.1 uncultured Lachnospiraceae bacterium | reverse complement strand
CGCCGCTTATTGTAAGTTTTGATAAGTTTATACAACCGAAACCATTTGGCGCATTTACATTAAGCTCTCCCCCTTTTATTTCCATTGGTACTTCTCTTTGATTTTCGACTGCACACTCTGTACCTTGCTGATTTATCTCAACCTCTCCGCCAATTTGGGTATAATCTACATTCCAAAGACAATGTTCCCCGGAATTTCCATTACTGGTTAATATGAGTTTTCCACTATTTCCGCTCTGTCCGCAGACGGTGAGTTTCTTTCCATGTTGATAACCAATAAGAGCACCACTATCACCCGCTGTGACCGTAAGTGTCGCTCCGTCACAGAGGATAAGACGGGTATTACCGGTAAGAGTCACCGTATTATTAATACTGACAGAATCCTTAACAACCACTGTGCCGGACCATGAAGCGTCCGAGTTCCCGGCAAGGTTGTAGTCGTTAACAGACGCTGTCTTTCCGTTCTCGTCGATATATTCTACCGGACCACCACGCAACGCATAGGCATCCTCCGGAAATGCCCCTGCCAAAAACAGTACACAGACTGCCGCAAGAAAGGCCGCTGCTCCCCCTGTTCTCACGATACTTTTGATCACTTTCTTTAATTCATTCATTACTTTATCTCCCTGCTTTGTAAATCATCTATAAAACACAGTTTTTGATAAGATCCTTCGCTAACGCTCAGGATGACAATGTGTTTTACATCTGATATACAGATGATAATCTAATTGGCTATTCAGTAGCCCAAAAGATATGTTCACAACCACACTTCGAATCATTATATTTCAAAAAAGCAGGAATTTTCAACAGAAGCGTGACGAAAAAACGCGAAACGTGACGAAAAGTTTTTTCAATGAATTTTAGTTATCCCTTCCCAGAGCATCTCTGATGGCCTCGAAGAATTCCCCAAACTCCTGAAAGGCCGGGATATCCGGATTGTCTTCTATTATCTTCTCCGTGGATCTGAAGAGGAAGCCGGCCTTACTTGCTTTGATCATTTTCAGGTCATTATAGGAATCCCCGGCAGCGATGGTCTCATAGCCTATTGACTGCAGTGCACCGACCGTCGTGAGCTTGGAATCCTTTATCCTCATTTTATAGCCCGTTATCTCTCCGGTAGGAGATACGACAAGGGAATTACAGAAAAGGGTGGGGAAATTCAGCTTCCTTATAAGAGGAGAGGCAAACTGGGTGAAGGTATCGCTCAGGATTATCACCTGTGTCAGCTCCCTTAATCTGTCGAGGAATTCCCTCGCTCCGGGAAGGGGATCGATACCCTCTATGGTGGCCTGTATCTCCTTCAGGCCCAGCTTATGCTCCTTCAGGATCTCCAGGCGGTATTTCATCAGCTTATCGTAATCGGGCTCGTCCCTGGTGGTTTTCCTTAGCTCCGGTATTCCGCTTGCCTCGGAAAATGCGATCCATATTTCCGGAACCAGAACACCTTCCATATCCAAACATACTATATCCATTATCTGTTTCCTCTCCTTTATTAATGATGTTTTTTTACTACTATGTCATTCTGAGCGAAGCGAAGAATCTTTTTAACCGATTGGGAAGATCCTTCGCTAACGCTCAGGATGACATTTTGTTGTCATCCTGAGTGGCTCCCTCTCTGTCATCCTGAGGAGCGGAGCGACGAAGGATCTTTCCTCCGGTGGTAGAAGATTCTTCGCTTCGCTCAGAATGACAAAAATGAAACGCTCAGAAAAAAAAGTCTGCCGACAGCTATCGGCAGACCCCTGGATTATCATTTCTTACTTTTTCTTTCCGTTTACAAGATCCTTTAATGCCTTGCCTGCCTTAAACTTGGGAGACTTTGAAGCTGCGATCTTGATCTCTTTTCCGGTCTGGGGATTGCGTCCCTTTCTTGCTGCTCTCTTAGTTACTTCGAAGGTTCCGAAGCCGATGAGCTGGATCTTTCCGCCCTTCTTGAGCTCCTTGGCTACAACATCAGTGAACGCCTTGATGGTAGCATCGGTATCCTTCTTGGATAACTTGGTCTGCTTTGCAACTGCTTCTACTAATTCTGTTTTGTTCATAAGGTTCCTCCAATCCTAATGAGTTATTACCCGTTCATACCCCTCCGGATACTGAACAGATACATAATCAGCGACTTTATTATAACAGATAAATCCAGTAATAACCATACTTTTACAGCTTTTTATTAAAAAATCACTTGATTTTTTGGGCTTTTTCGGCTCATCAAGGCATCGAAACCCCTATCTTGCCGCCTTCAGCCAGCCTGCGTATCCTGTAGGTATGGATGTATACTGAAGGTAAAAGCCCTCATCTCTTTTCTCGGTCACCTTGCAGAAAAGCTTTCCTCCCGCATCTATCTGGATATTGTCGAATACATTAAGCTCCGATTCTGTTTCCATTACGGCACTGTCCCTGGAAACAGCAGTGATCCCGCCGTAAAAGGCTTTTGAGTTCTCATGCTTCCCCTCGATCTTTTTGAAGCATACCGCGATCGGACGGTCAAGATGCTGAAGCACGCTCCCTTCCATTTCCACGTGGATATTGTAGGGTTCACCCATTCCGGTCACCTGATAGAGTACCATTTCCCCGTTTGCGCCCTTCGGGAAAACGGTCATCTCCTGCGCGATCTCCAGCTCAGAGCTTATAAGCTCCTTTGTATATGCGGAAATAAGGATCTGGCCTCCAACGGTATAGCTTTCTATCCTTCCGCATAAGTTTACATGGCTGCCCACAACACCGTACTTCGTCTTTTTTTCGGAACCGATATTACCTACGATGACCTCTCCCGTATTGATCCCGATCCCCATTTCGAGAGTAGGATATCCATTTTCCCTGTTCCACTCATTTATCTCCGCCATACGTCCCTGCATCTCAAGAGCCGCTGCCACACAGTCGGAGGCGTGGGTATCGGTATAATCCGGTGCACCGAAGAGAGCCATTATACCATCTCCGATAAATTCGATTATGGTTCCCTTATGAGCCTGTATTACCTCCGTCATCTCTCCGAGATAGTGGTTCAGCATCGAGATAAGATCCGTGGCATCCATTCTCTCACTCATTGCGGTAAAGCCGCGGAGATCGCTCATCATTACCGTGAGCTCCTGCTTTTTGCCCCCGAGCCTCAGCCCGTCAGGAGTGTCCAGAAGGTGCCTCACTATATCGTCTGAAAGGAAGCGGCCAAAGGTCTCGCTTATCAGCTTATTCCTCATCTCCAGCTGACCGTTCAGTGCCTTTATCTTTTCCATGGATTTCACAGCATCCCTGAGATCCATAAGCTCGCTCAGATCGCTGAAGACCATTATAACGCCTATCCGCTTATTCCCTCTTGTGAGGAAGGAGGACAGCAGCCTTAAGTGAAGCTCCCTGTCGCCGATGAAATAGGGGACTATATCCTGATGCAGGGTATTCCGGTCGTAGATCGAATCAATAACTGTCTGGGTAAAACGGTCGTTTCTTTCGTCATTAAAAAAGACCGCAGCAAACTTTTTCCCCAGGATAAGCTCCTGATCCAGATCCAGTATTTCGGCGGCGGCAGCATTCATATATTCAATGACACCGTCAAAGCCGATGACCATTATCCCTTCGGATATGTTCTTTACTATGTTTTCCGAGAAGATCTTCTGTGAATTGTTCATAATAACCCGCTCCTATTGACCAAAAAGACCCTTTTCCTTAAGAAAATCAACTGACTTCATTACATTATCGAGATTTCCGACCTCCAGGGTGAGTGGTGTGTCTCTCTTCAAACCTCTCCACAGCCTGTCTGCCTCATCCCAGTCTATACTTCCCTGTCCCAAAGGCAGGTGGTCGTCATAGGTTCCCATATTGTCCGAAAGGTGTAGATATCCTATTTTTTCTCCGAGTTCTTCGAACCATCCCGCTATCCCCACCTGTGAATAATGGGCATGTCCGAGATCAAGACATACGCCTATCCTGCTGTCCTTTACTACCGACATCAGGTTTTTCAGGGGCTCCGGATCTATATCCGGGCTGTTTTCTATAAATATATTAAGGTCATATTCGCCCGCCAGCTCATCATAAAAATCCGCGCACAGGGCGGACCACCCCTCCAGATAGGCACCACGGAGGAACGGAAAGCAGCTGGAGTGGAAAACCACGTTTTCAGCACCTGTCATTATGGCCGCTTCGCAGCTTTCCCTGCATCTTTTTTTGGAAAGCTCCCTGAACAGGACATCACCGCTTCCGGGATTCACATCAATGAAATTTCCGTGGAGAGAGCGTGCCCTTCCGCTGTCTCTGTACCACTCAATGCAGCTTTCAAAAAGCCCGCTCTCATTGAGAGCGGGCGGAGTAGACAGCTCCAGGATCTCAAAAGAAATCCCTTCTGCCGACGCGTACTCCCCCCACTTATCACGGGAGGCACGTACAGGCTGAATCTGTAATGATCCCTTTGCTTTTTTTGAATGGCCGTCAGTCATATAATTTGATCCGGTATTCCTCAGTCTTCCTCTTCAGCTCGTCACTGACATTGCCTGACTTTTCTGCATCCGATACATCATAGACAAGCTTGCAGGCTTCAAGGTAATTATCGGTAAGCTTTCTCAGTCTGTATGAAAGATGTGCCATGATAAGCTCTACCTTCGGAGGGTTCTTTTCAAAGAGCTCCTTCAGATAATCCAGATCTATGGTCTCCAGAGTCGTTTCATCCTCCAGTGTAACTGCCGTTGCACTACGTGTACATTTTTCAAGCAGGGCTATCTCACCGAAAAATCTGTTGATGTGGATCTTGGAGAGCAGCTTCTCATCAGGCGTACCGTAGCCCTTGTAGATCCCGACGCTTCCGAAGTGGATGTCGTACATGCAGTTTCCTTCTTCACCTTCCTTGAAAATAACGGTTCCCTTCTTAAAGCTCTCGATATTCCTGGAGAAGCCTTCATTATGGGCTGTGCCATCCAGCTTCCGGAGTGACTCCACACTCTTTACCTCAGCGGAATGCTTGTTATTCTTATAAACATTTACGAACTTCTTTATCTTTTCTGCAAGGCTTTCCTTGCGCTGTGCGGGATCCGCTCCGAGATGGAGTTCGTTTATGGTTTCGCATACCTCTGTATAGTCAGCGGTAAGCTCAAGTATCCTTTTACTCAGGTGCTTCATTATATCGAGCACCTTGTCGGAATTCTCCTTGAAAAGTGAAACGATATCTCCGGAGGAAATCTCAACTGCCTTCACATCACCCTCGGCAACAGCCGTGGCACTGCGGGGATAGGCTTCGATAACCGCCATCTCTCCGAAAAACTGATCTTTCTTCAGTTCCGTAAGCTTATGCTCTTCTTCTGACCCGTAATTCACATATATCCCTACGGTTCCGTCCGTAATCTGGAAAAAGCTCTCACCTGCTTCTCCCTCCCGGAAAATCACCTCATCTTTCGCGAATTGCTTTTCAACCATAATTACCCACCTTTCCTTCACGGCACCTGCCCGGATCCCCGGAAACACCGTTCTTTTCTATATACTTTTTCCATTATAGTATTATTTCCCCGATTTCACAAGAGCAGCGGGGGCATTGCCATTTTCTTTTCCGGTGCGTATAGTATGAACCTGACAGACAAAGGCATTTGCTGCGGCGGGTGCTTTTTTTGATGCTTTGAAAGAAGATGGCGATATTTGTAAAAAAACCCCACAGATGATATTGTATGATTAAAGCGCCAAAAGTAATTGTCACCACACAAGCTTGCTTGTGGTGGGGACAAGAACTTTGGGCGCACCCCTACACGAGCAT
>CADCQV010000106.1 GCA_902803625.1 uncultured Lachnospiraceae bacterium | reverse complement strand
GGGAGCCAGTGTTTATTCTGCAAGTAAGCTTGCGACCGAGGAATTCCCGGAGTTTGACGTGGGACAGAGGAGTGCGGCTTCCATTGCCCGGAGGGTTCAGGACCCCTTGTCGGAGCTTGTAAAGATCGAGCCAAAGTCCATAGGTGTGGGGCAGTACCAGCACGATATGAATCAGAAAAAGCTTTCGGAGACACTTACCGGTGTTGTGGAGGATGCGGTAAACAGTGTCGGGGTCGATCTGAACACGGCTTCCTTCTCCCTTTTATCCTACATCTCCGGTATCTCATCCCCGGTTGCAAAGAATATAGTGTCATACAGGGAGAAGAACGGTGAATTCACTTCAAGAGCGGAGTTGATGAAGGTACCAAAGCTCGGGCCGAAGGCATTTGAACAATGCGCGGGTTTCTGCCGCATAAACGGAGGAAAGGAGCCTCTGGATGCCACCGCAGTCCACCCTGAATCCTATGAAAGCGCCAGAGCACTTCTCAGGAAAATAGGCTGTGGCATAAAAGAAGAAGCGAAGATAAGGGAATTCAAGAAAAGCATCAAGGATAAGGCAGCTCTTGCAGAGGAGATTGGCTGCGGAGAGATCACCCTTAATGATATCCTGACGGAGCTTGAAAAGCCGGCGAGAGACCCGAGAGAAGAGATGCCGAAGCCGGTGCTCCGTTCGGATGTGCTGGAAATGAAGGATCTAAAGCCCGGAATGAAGCTAAAGGGAACGGTAAGAAATGTCATAGACTTTGGGGCCTTTGTGGATATAGGGGTTCACGAGGACGGGCTTGTACATATCTCAAGGATGTCGGACAGATACATAAAACATCCGCTGGAGGTGGTATCTGTCGGAGATATCGTGGAGGTTACCGTCCTTGAGGTAGATGAAAAGAAGGGAAGGATATCGCTTTCGATGACCGATAAAGACGGGGGACGGGCGAAGCAGACTCCCGGCGTTTCAGGGAAAAGCCGTCCTGCAGAAAAGAAGGGGCAGGATAATGGGAAGCAAAGGTACGCTCCCGGAACCATAGGCTACATTATGGCGGAGAAAATGAGGAAGAACGGAAAATGAGGAAGAACGGAAAATGACGGAATTCGAAAAAATGCTGAAAGGGATATTATGATTTATTTCAGATCAGATTACAGTCAGGGAGCGCATCCGAAGGTTATGGAGGCGCTTATGAAAACGAATATGGAGCATACGGACGGCTACGGTTTGGACAGCCATTCGGAGCACGCGGCCCGGATGATCCGAGAGCTTATAGGTATTGAAGACTGCAGTGTGCATATGATGGTTGGCGGTACACCCTGTAATGTGACGGTTATCGCATCGAGCTTAAGACCCTATGAATCCGTGATCTCCGTAAGAAGCGGCCACGCATATTTTCATGAGACCGGTGCCGTGGAGGGAACAGGACACCGTGTAGTAACGGTTGAAGGCATTAACGGAAAGCTTACACCGGAGCTTATTGACCTTGCCTTTGAGGAATATCAGGACGAGCATACACCGCTTCCCCGCATGGTCTATGTTTCACAGCCGACGGAGACCGGGTCTGTATACAGCAGGGCGGAGATGGAGGCATTATCCCGGAAGTGCAGTGAAAAAGGACTTTATTTTTATGTGGACGGAGCGAGACTGGGCGCCGCACTTACCTGCAGGGGAAACGATCTTTCCATAAGGGAGCTGGCCTCTCTCTGCGATGCGTTCTATATCGGAGGCACGAAGAACGGTGCATTGTTCGGAGAAGCACTGGTTATTAAAAATAAGGAAATGGATGACCATTTCCGTTTTATGATAAAGAGACAGTGCGGACTTCTTGCCAAGGGACGCCTTATCGGAGTACAGTTTGAAGCACTTCTCGAAGGCGGCAGTGACAGCATATATTTCTCTATGGCCTCACATGCAAATCATATGGCGGAAGAATTGAGAGAGGGACTGAAGGCTCTGGGGGTTGGGTTTGACGGCGAATCACGGACAAACCAGCTTTTCCCGGTACTGCCCTCGGATGTTGTAAAGGAGCTTGGGAAGGAATTCTTTTTCTATGAGTGGGCACCTGAGAAAAACGGAATGATACCTATCCGGCTTGTGACAGGATGGGGTACGGAGGAATCGGATGTACAGGCCTTCCTGAAGAGGGCGGGAGAGCTTATTTCAAAGCGATAATAGCCGGTTTTTGACATGAATAAATTCCAGGTCTTTTTATTAACAGTACTTATGCTGCTCCTTGCCTTTTTTACGGGAGTGATATCGTTATATGCCCTGAATCCGGACTTTAGCGCATATGTCAATGAGCTTATGCAGAAGAAAAACGGGGAGACGGCAGATACCGGCACGGAAAGCAGCGAATGGACGGAAGAACCGCTTGAAGAAACGGAAAGCGTAATTCCGGAGACGGCAGGAGACGAGCCGGAGGATGAGGGCTTTTCAGATGACAGCAGCGGCCTTACAGCTGATATTGCCGGGGAATACAGTGCGCCGGATGAAAATGAGCTGAAAATTCCAGAGGCACTTTCCGGAAGCTGCGGCTATGAGAATATCAGGGTTGATGAAAAAACCGTGGATGATGAGGAAGCGGACAGGATAGAGAAGGAGCTGTCCACCGGACCCACCGGGGATGATCTCACCTTTGACCCTGAGTATTACCCCTATTACAATATGCTGGATGACAGGGGAAAAAGGCTCTATCGCCAGATATATGCAAATATCAATGAAATGAATCCCGCTTTTAAGTCTGTTGACCGTCTTATGACGGGAAAGCGTATAGACAATGCTTTTGAAGCGGTGTTTAATGACCACCCCGAGCTTTTCTTTGTGGATACAGAGTACAGGACAATTTACAGGAGAAACGGCGACTTTATAGAGCTGGATCTTTTTTATAATGAAACTGCGGAGGATATCGACAGATCCCGGTCGGAGTTTGAGACAGCAGCTTCCTCCATTATTTCCGAAGCTTCAGGCAGTGATTATGAAAAGGAGAGGTTTGTTCATAACAGGCTTTCCGAGCTCTTTGATTATCAGATGAACCCTCTTGACCAGAGTGCATTCAGCGGCCTTGTGAGGAATAAGACCGTGTGTGCCGGGTATGCAAGATCCTTCTCCTATATAATGACAAAGCTTGGTATTCCGTGTTATTTATGCACCGGCTACGCCGGGGAAGCCCATGGGTGGAATATCATAAAGCTCGATGATGACTACTATAATGTGGATGTTACCTGGGAT
Organism: uncultured Lachnospiraceae bacterium; assembly: GCA_902803625.1. Lineage (GTDB taxonomy): Bacteria > Bacillota > Clostridia > Lachnospirales > Lachnospiraceae > NK4A144. Next base: position 231 of record CADCQV010000106.1, on the reverse strand, counting down.
GACACGGGAACCGAAAAGCCCTGGTATTATGAATGGTTTAATAAGACCGACAGTGACTACGGGACTACCCACATACGGCAGAGTCTGTCCGTATATCTGCCGCCCTGCAACGGCACAAAGTACAGGAATCTGGAGTCCTCAGAACCTCCGGAGGAGAAGCAGGAGGAGGCTGATCCCGAAGAAGATCTCCCGTCCCTCGAATCCGCCGGTTTTTCGGAAAAAGATGTGATC
>CADCQV010000105.1 GCA_902803625.1 uncultured Lachnospiraceae bacterium | reverse complement strand
GGGCAGAAGCTCTGCAACAACCTTTACCTTTGCGCCCTCAAGCGTCATACGGCGTGCCATAATGAGTCCGATATCACCGGATCCGAGGATCACAACCTCACGTCCCGGCATGTAGCCCTCGATATTAACGAGGCGCTGAGCCGTACCTGCGGAAAAGATGCCTGCAGGTCTGTATCCCGGGATATTTAAGGCTCCTCTCGGCCTCTCACGGCAGCCCATTGCGAGAACAACCGCACCGGCTTTTATCTGGATCATTCCGTCGGTCTTGTTCATAGCGGTAACAACCCGGTCAGGAGAGATGTCCATAACCATGGTATTAAGCTTATATTCGATCTTCTCGTCAAATACCTGCTTCATGAAGCGGTATGCATACTCGGGACCGGTAAGCTCCTCCTTGAAGGTATGGAGTCCGAAGCCGTTATGAATGCACTGATTAAGGATGCCTCCCAGCTCATGGTCACGTTCAAGGATGAGAATCGACTGTGTCCCGGCTTCTCTTGCCGCTACTGCAGCCGCAAGACCCGCAGGACCTCCGCCTACGATAACAATATCATAAGTCATCATTATGCTTCTCCTCCTTTCCCGGCCTTTGTACGCTCAGGAGCGATCACTGACTTGCCTCCGCTCTTCGTGATCTTCTCAATGGGAATACCAAGCTCGCGGTTTATTATCTCCATTACTCTCGGTGAGCAGAAGCCTGCCTGACATCTTCCCATTCCGGCTCTGGTACGTCTCTTCACACCGTCAAGTGAGCGTGCCCCGAGAGGACGTCTCATAGCATCCAGTATCTCTCCTTCGGAAATGGACTCGCAGCGGCAGATGATCTGTCCGTATGCGGGATCCTTCTTGATGAGCTCGTTTCTCTCTTCCACTGACATATTGGAGGGATTCAGTATGCCCTTTCTCTTTCCGTTCCAGTTTGCCTTCTTTGCGGGCTTTGCAAGGTCGCATACGATACCTGCAACCATCTTTCCGATCGCGGGGCTCGATGTAAGTCCGGGAGACTCAATACCCGCGCAGTCAATGAAGCCCGGAGCTTCCTTTACTTCGCCTATCACAAATTCGTGATTGTCCTCGTGGGCACGGAGTCCTGCGAAGCTGGTGATGACCTTTCTCGCAACGGGAAGGTTCTTTACATGCATTCCGGCCTTTTCGATAAGGTCATTGATGCCGGCAGCCGTTGTAGCCGTAGCCTCCTTGTCCTCTATGTCTATGGCCGTGGGTCCTACTATAAGGTTTCCGTGTATGGTCGGTGAAACCAGCACGCCCTTACCGAGCTTGGTGGGCTGGGGGAATATGGTCTTTGAAACGAGATTTCCCACTTCCTTGTCGAGAAGGCAGTAATCACCGCGTCTCGGTGTGATGTGGATCTTCTTGTCCGCAACCATATTGTGGAATACGTCGGAATAAATGCCTGCAGCATTTACAACATACTTTGTCTTGTATTCGCCGTTATTTGTGCGGATATGCCAGATTCCGTCTTCGTCACGCTTTAATGTCTCGGCCTCCGTATTAAAGAAGAAATCAACGCCGTTCATAGCTGCATTCTCGGCCATTGCGATATTCAGCATGAAAGGGCAGATGATCCCGCCTGTGGGAGCATAGAGAGCAGCGCAGGCCTCGTCCGCAAGGTTGGGCTCCATCTTGTGAAGCTCCTCCTTATCAAGCAGCCTCAGCTCCTTGACACCGTTTGCAATACCCCTGTCATAAAGCTCCTGAAGTCCGCCTTTTTCCTCCTCATGAATGCAGACTACCAAAGAACCGTTTCTCTCGAAGGGGATGTCAAGGTCTTCAGCCAGCTGACCCATCATCTCATTTCCTTCTACATTGAGCTTGGCCATAAGTGATCCCTCGGCTGCGTCAAAGCCGGCATGCACAATGGCACTGTTTGCCTTACTTGTTCCGGAGCAGACATCCTCGCCTTTTTCAAGCACACAGACATTCAGGTCGTACTTTGAAAGCTCACGGGCTGTGGCACTTCCGCTAACGCCTGCTCCGATTATGATACAATCGTAGGTCATATTTATTCCTTTCTTAGATTACAACACCTTTTTAAAAAACGGCAACAGAGCCTGATGCTTCCGTCGCCGTTTTTCTCCACTCAATCAGCAATCAATATATGATTTTTCTGAATAAACCAATTCAAATCCTTCTTAAACGAATACTGCCATATGAAGGAGAGATGCTACGATACCGCCGCAGATAGGTGCGATAAGGGGTATCCAGCCATAGCCCCAGTTGGGATCCTTGTTGCCCTTATTAGGTCCGAGAAGCTGATAAGCAAAACGGGGAGCTGAATCTCTTGCAGCATTCATTGCGTATCCTGTAAGTCCTCCGAAGGAAGCACCGCAAGCTACGATTACGCCGTAAACGAGAACCCAGGCAAGTCCTGAGTCGCCGCAGTTAGCGGGAATGGAAGCAAGTGTGAATACAAGGATAAAAGTAGCAACGAACTCTGAAAGGAAGTTGAGTCCGGGATTCGGGATGGACGGTCCTGTGCAGAAGCAGCCGCGAACAGTAGCGTCATCCTCTGTAGCCTTAATGTGATCTGCAAAGAGAACCATAAGGATAGCTGCGCCTACGAAGCCGCCGAGCATCTGAGCGATGATGTAGCCGGGAACAAGATTCCAGGCAAGACCGCCACGGATAGCAGCGCCGATGGTAACAGCGGGATTAAAGTGAGCACCTGACATTGCACCGAAGGTGAATGCAGGAACCATAACTGCCATTCCCCATCCGATAAGGATGTAAACAGCTCCACCACCCTTAAATCCTGACTTCTCAAGATTAACGTTGCAGCATACACCGTCTCCGAGGAGAACCAGTATAGCAGTTCCAATGAATTCAGCAATATAAGCCTGCATAAACTAAAACCTCCTTTTTTTGAAAAAATGATCCGGTCTGCTCATGCAGACCTTCGTTTTCTGTCTCCGCCGGAGACATCAGGCACTCCGGCGGAAACAGTTAAAACCTTTGATTAAATTACTTTGCCCATCCGAGGGTGGTATTAACAGCCTTCTTCCAGCCCTTGAGCTTCTCATCACGTGCAGCCGCATCCATATTGGGCTCGAATTCCCTGTCGATAGCCCAGTTCTTGATAACGTCTTCCTTGCTTGACCAGAAGCCAACTGCCAGACCTGCAAGATAGGAAGCACCCATAGCTGTGGTCTCAACGCATACAGGACGATGAACGGGAGCGTTGATGATATCTGACT
>CADCQV010000104.1 GCA_902803625.1 uncultured Lachnospiraceae bacterium | reverse complement strand
ATCCCTGTCCTCACCGAGATCCTGCTCCACATGGGTCGTAACGGTACGGAGTACACGGCCTGCCGCTGCTATACATACATCCGTAAGGGGCTGTCCTATATCGTCCTCCAGCCATTTCTTCACAGTCCTGATCTCTGCCGCAACTCCGGCGATATCGTGGATCTGCCCGTCCAGCATGACCCTGTCCTCATGCTCCACCTTTTCAAGAGCGATCACGTGAAACTGTTTATCCTGATAATAGCCCACGGTTCCCACTATGGATCTGGTACCTATATCAAGTCCGAATACAAGCGGTTCATTGCTTTTTTTAACACTCTGCATGCTTCGTCTGCCCTTCCCTGTTACTGTTCTTTTCATTTTGGCGAGAGCCTTCTCCGCCCGCCGTCCTTCAACACGAATATCCACTGATTATCCTGTCAATTTCCCTAAAGCTGTCTTCAAGCCCACCGGAATTGTCAATGATGTGGGCACAATATTTTCTGTATTCCCCGTCAGGGAGCTGATTCCTCATTATGCTGTCCGTTTTTTCGTCCGGGTAGCCCCGGGACTTTTTAAGCCTCTCTCTTCTTACCTTTGGCTCAGCATAAATATACCACAGTTCATCGCATATTTTATCATATCCGCACTCAATTAAAAGAGCTGCTTCCAAAAAATATATGTCGTATTTCCCTGTGAGCTCCGCTTCCTCCTTCTTTTCCTTTACATATTCAAGAACCGCAGGGTGGATAAGCTTATTTACGGCAGTTTTCTTTGCTTCATCATTAAAGATTATCTCCGCTGTTTTCTTCTTATCCAAGCTGCCGTCCGGTGCAAGGGCTTCCCTTCCGAGTATGGATATGAGCCGGTCGAATATCCTGCTTCCCTTAATATAGAAGCTCCTTGCGATCTCATCCGCCTCTTCAACAAGAAAGCGGGGATTTTGCTTGAGATACCTTAAGATCTCTGATTTTCCCGCGCCGACTCCGCCGGTGATACCTATAAAATACAAAATTTTCCCTCTTCCAGTTCGATCAAGGAGCGCCGTCCGGTTTAAGGTCTGCTTCGCAGAGCGTACGTCGCGTGCAGTAGTTAAAAAACGAACTATTGCATTTAATGTGCCTCGTCCCAGTTGTTTCCGGAATTTATGTCCACGATGAGCGGAACGGGGAGCGCTGCAGCTCCGGTCATTTCCCTTTCAAGTATCTTCTTCACGGCTTCCTCCTCACCTGAAGCGGTTTCGATAAGAAGCTCATCATGAACCTGAAGGATGAGCTTTGATGAAAGCCCTTCCTTCTTAAGTGCCTTTTCCACATTGACCATTGCGATCTTTATGATATCCGCTGCGGTACCCTGTATCGGTGCGTTCATTGCCACCCTTTCGCCGAAGGATCTCTGCATGAAGTTTGAGCTTTTCAGCTCCGGCACCGGTCTTCTTCTCCCGAAATATGTGAGAGCATAGCCCTTTTCCTTGGCGGATTCGATGAGTCCGTCAAGATACCTTTTCACATCGGGATAGGTCTCAAAGTACCTGTCGATATATTCCTTTGCCTCGGTCCTTGATATAGACAGATCCTGGGAAAGCCCGAAGGAGCTGATCCCATAGATTATGCCGAAATTCACGGTCTTGGCGTTTCTTCTAAGATCTGCTGTTACCTCCTCTAAGGGCACATTGAATACCTGCGATGCGGTTATGGCATGGATATCCTTTCCCTCGTTGTAGGCTTCGATAAGCTTTCTGTCCCCGGAAAGGGAGGCCAGGATACGAAGCTCTATCTGGCTGTAGTCCGCGTCGATAAAGGAGAAGCCGTCCTTAGGTACAAAAACCTTTCTGAATTCACGGCCGAGGGCGGTACGAACAGGTATGTTCTGGAGATTCGGATCCGCGGAGCTTATGCGTCCTGTGGCGGTGACCGTCTGATTGAAGGTCGAGTGGATACGCCCGTCCTCCCTTATGAATGGAGGAAGTCCGTCGGCATAGGTGGCCTTTAGCTTTGAATAGGTCCTGTACTCCAGTATATCCCGGACAAAGGGATATTTCGGAGCAAGCTTTTCTAAGACATCAGCCGATGTCGAATAGCCGGTCCTGGTTTTCTTTGCGCCTTCGATCTTCAGCTTTTCAAAGAGGATAATCCCGAGCTGCTTCGGGGAGTTTATATTGAATTCTTCTCCTGCTCCCTCATAAATCCCTTTTTCCAGTCCCTTTAGCCTCTCTCCGAGGTTTATGCTGTAGGAATTCAGTTCCTCTCTTTTTACTTTTATGCCAGCCTTTTCCATATGGGCAAGAGTGAAGGTAAGAGGCATCTCGATCTTCCTTAGAAGCTCCTCCATACCCTCTTTTTTTACGGCAAGAAGGAAATTCTCCCCCTTTTCATAGGAAAGAAGGGCTGCTTCCTTAATATCCTCCGGAATATCGTAGCTGTTCCTTAAGGGGTCGGACAGATACTCGATGACCTCAATATCAAAGAGCTTTTCCGAATAATCCTCGATCACATATTTATAGAGCTCCTTAAGCCTTACGGTATAGAGACGGCCCGTTGCTCCTTCGATAAGGGATCTCAAATGTGCTTTTAAATACATCGGTGAAACAAAGCCGTTAACCGGGATATATGCCGCAATATCCTTTGACTTAAGCGCTGCCGAGAGGATCTCCTTACTGTCAGGATCTATCTCAAGGGAAAAGCCGATCACTTCAGCCTTCTTTATACCGGAAAAGATGCTTTCCACCTCTCCCAGATCCTTTTCTTCACTGAATCCGCTCAAAGCCTCATCCCTGTCCTTAGCTTCCATATCGCCGAATTTACTTAAAAAACTCTTTAATTCAAGCTTTTTTACGGTCTCATATGCAGCTTCGTTCCAGAGGGTATCAAATCCCGCAGCTTCCTCGTCAAGCTCTATATCCGAATCCGTATCAATGGTTGCGAGCTTCTTTGAAAGAACAGCGAGGTCGAAATTCTCTCTTAAGGATTCTCTTATACTTTTCTTCTTTACGTCATCAATATGTTCTTTAATGTTTTCGATATTTCCGTATTCCGTAATAAGCTCAGTGGCGGTCTTTTCCCCAATCTTCGGGACGCCGGGGATATTGTCGCTATTGTCACCCATAAGAGCCTTCAGCTCGATTATGCCCTTTGGAGGAACTGCATATTCCGCCTTTACGTCTTCAGGATAAAACTCCCTTATCTCTGTCACACCCTTTACGGTACGCGGAAGGATAAGCTTTGTGTGCTCCGTGACAAGCTGCAGAAGATCCCTGTCTCCGGATACAATGCTTACTTCATAGCCCTTTTTCTCCCATTTTGAGGCAATGGTGCCCAGTATGTCGTCAGCCTCTATTCCTTCCTTCATAAGAACGGGCACTCCCATATCCCTTAGGAGCGACTGCATAATGGGAACCTGGGATCTTAATTCCTCGGGCATTGGCTTTCTGGTGCCCTTATAGGCTTCATACATTTCGTGTCTGAAGGTGGGCGCCGGGGTATCAAAGGCTACGGCAAAATAGTCCGGAGCCTCGTCGGTAATAACCTTTTGAATAATGTTTAAAAACCCGAATATGGCACCTGTATGTACACCTTCGGAATTTGTGAGATCCGGGACGCCGTAAAATGCCCGGTTTATAATGGAATGACCGTCAATTAACAGAAGCTTTTTCATTTTCTGTTCTTCTTCTCCTGTCTATGATAAAGTATTTCATCCTCCGATAATTACATAAACAAGCTGTACCAGACCAAGGATGATCAGGGCAGCGGCAAATAGAATAAGGCTGGTCTTTATCCTGTCTATCATCAATATATGCTGCTCCGAGTGGTAAAGACGTTCCTCAAGCTCAGCCTTCAAGTTGAAATCATGACCGTCCTCCAGCCTTTTCAGCCCCTCATGCAAAAGATAACGTATCTCCAGCTCATCCATGCACTCATCGCAGACCTTAAGGTGGTTTATAAGCTTGTAGCAGTCCTTATTATTCAGCCTGTCTTCCAGATATGGCTGGAGGAAGTTTTCCACATCCTTACAGCTTATTTTTTCTTTTTCTTTTGCCATAGCCTATACCCGCATAATCCACAAAATTTTACCATAGCCGCAAATAATTGTAAAATAAGGTAGATTATCCCGGCCGGGCTTTGGGGCTGAGTTGAAAAAGCATTTTTGATATCGTATAGTTGGTGTAAATGAGAAGCATAAAGAGACATTTTGAACTGATCCTATGCCTTTGTTTTCTGGCGGCCGCCCTGGTCTTTGCCTGCAGGGCAGTAAGATCCGGTTCTCCTGATATAAAGAATATAGTGATAAACGAGGTATGTTTATATAACCTCTCCTGCCTCTATGATGAGAACGGGAAGCATCCCGACTGGGCAGAGCTCTATAATAAGGGAGAGAGTGACCAGGATATTTCCGGCTGGTACCTTTCAGACTCGTCGTCTAAGCGGGATAAGTGGGCCTTTCCTGCAGGAACGGTGGTTCCCGGCGGCGGTTATCTCACTGTATTTATGGATGGCACCGGGGAAAAGGAACCGGATCAGGATGAAAGCTTTTCGCTTGAAAGCTTTATTTTGAATGGAAAGGCTATTCCGGCCGGTGATAACGGTCTCCACACCTCATTCAGGTTAAGTAAGAATGAAACCCTTTATCTTTCCTCAAAGAATGAGAAGCCGGTTGACAGCTTTGAGCTTTTCCCTTTGAAATACGATACCACCTTATCCCGCTTGCCTGACGGCTCGGCTTCTGTTTTCCGAACGACGCCGACTCCCCTTTCATCAAATTCCTGCGGCGAGGCTGTGATATTCCCCTCCCTTTCAAAGCCTGTATTTTCAAGGGAAAGCGGATTTTACGATTCTGGATTCGAGCTTTCCATAGCTTCTTCGGAGGGTGATATTTATTATACCCTGGACGGCTCTACACCTACTCCTTCTTCAATTAAATATGATAAGCCGATAAAGATTTATGACAGAAGCTCTGAAGAAAATGTTTATTCCGCTCTCAGGGATGTTTCCGTGGATCTTCTTCCCTATATAGACTATAAGTTTTCGCTGCCTTTAGCTACGGTTCCGAAATGCAATGTGGTAAGAGCCGCGGTCTTTGATAATAAGGGCAACAGATCCGAAACCGTCAGCCGCTCCTTTTTTCCCGCATCCGTAAACAGCTTATTTAAGGGAGTAAGGGTAATATCCCTTGTGACCGATCCTTTTAACCTCTTTGACTATGAAAAGGGGATCTATGTTATCGGGAAAAATGGCGTGGAAAGCTTTGAAAAACGGCTTTCCGAAAGTGAAAACGCTCTAAGCTTCATCAGGGAAAACCCCGGAACTCCTACTGACGGCAGTGTTGTGATCGGGGATGTAAAAATGGATGAATTTATTGAGAGTAATTATACGATGCGGGGCAGCGCCTGGGAAAGAGAATCTTTTCTTACCCTTTTTGATGAGCGGCACGTGCTCTCCTTTTCCGGGTCTCTCGGCATCAGGGTAAAGGGTCACCGGACCTGTAATTTTCCAAAGAAAAGCCTGAATCTGTACGGCAGGAATTATTATGGTGGAAAGATTATTGACAAAGGCATTTTTGATAAGGATTATTCAAGGCTCACCCTATTTGCGGGCGGGCAGGATGAACTGTCCCTTGTACGGGACGCCTTTATTTCCGATATAACGTCAAAGCTTTCCTTTGCCTCCCTTTCCTTTACAAGCTCCTGTGCGCTCTTTCTGGACGGCGAATTCTGGGGGATTTACAGGATAAGTGAAAAGATGGATGAGGATTTTATCGGGGAGCACTATGACGTTGATCCGGATCAGGTCATAATGGTGAAAAACAGCCTCTTAAGTAAGGGAATCCCTGAGGATGATGAGCTCTACGGTGATCTAAGGCACTTTATTATGAATGCGGATTTTACCGCCGGAACCGATTATGAAAGATTTCAGGAAATGGTGGATATTGAGAGCTTAATTGATTTCTATGCCGCAAGGATCTTTATTGATGAAGGTATGGACTGGCCGAATATAAACGTGGCTTTCTGGCGTACCAGAGAGACCGATGATAGTAATCTCTTTGCTGACGGCCGCTGGAGATATATAAACTTTGACAATAATTCCAATCTGGATTACGGCGCAGTCAGCGTAAACACCATTAGCAAGGCATTGAACGGTACTAAAAACTACCATCCCGATGAGCTTTTTTCAAAGCTTATGAAGAATCACGATTTTAAAGAGCGCTTCCTTAAAAGATTTAGGGAAATCATAGCTTCCGCCTTTGATCCGGAGTCTGCAATAAAAAAGCTTGACCGCTACGCTGCAGAAATAAGGCCCTTTATGGAGAGTGACTTTGACCGCTACTACGGAAACAGGTATACATTAAAGGATTTTGACGATGATATAGAGAGTATCCGTAAGTACCTTCGTGAACGTCCGGACTATATCATACCCTTTGTAGAGGAAGCCTGCAGCCCTTAAGTACTTATTTTTCGAGTTTTTCCTTTAGCAGCCCTTCGCAGCCCCGCCTGATATCCTGATAGGCTTTTTCAAAATCCCTGGTATACCAGGGATCCTCTATCTTTGCGTGGGGATCATCCGTATACTCCATAAGATAGTGAACCTTCCCCTCCGTATCCTCCCCTAAGATCCTGCCGAGATAATACATATTCTCTTCGTCCATGGCGATGATCAGATCATACTTTTCGTAATCACTTCTCTTTACCTGTCTCGCCCTGTGATCGCCTATGGGAATACTATGATTCCGTAATGCCCTCTCCATGGGAGGATATATGGGGTTCCCGATCTCCTCCGTGGAAGTGGCCGCAGAATCCACAGTAAAAGAATCCTCCACTCCCTCGTCCCTTATAAGTTTATTAAATATGTACTCTGCAGAAACAGATCTGCAGATATTGCCGTGGCAGATGAATAAAACTTTTATCATCACTTTTTGCTCCTAATTTATCTCGGTTTTACCTTGATTTATCTCGGTTTTCGGCTTATTTACAGGCTTTCCGGTTTCTCGGCGTTTTTT
>CADCQV010000103.1 GCA_902803625.1 uncultured Lachnospiraceae bacterium | reverse complement strand
CGCACGGGAAGCATGAATGAGACCCTGTAGTTTTTAATAAGGCGCAGCATTTCCGCAAAAACCCGGAAATCACTGCGCCTCATCTTATCTATCGCTGAATATCAGCCTAGAATTGATTCACTTATATGCCTTATACATAGGTCCGAAGTTTGCACAGGCTCTGTAGTCAGCTGCCTCCTTATCCTTGGTGCCGAAAGCGCCCCAGGCTGCCGGACGGTAGATCTTCTCATCAGGAACATTGTGCATAGCAACAGGGATACGGAGCATGGATGCAAGGGTTATAAGATCTGCCCCCACGTGTCCGTATACGGAAGCACCGTGATTTGCTCCCCACGCACGCATCACCTCATATGCGCTCTTAAATACCGAGCCCTCCTTGCCGTCACACCTCGGTGCGAACCAGGTGCAGGGCCAGGTGTAGTCTGTTCTCTTCCACAGGGTATCCGTTACCTCTGCGGGAAGCTTTACTGTCCAGCCCTCTGCGATCTGGAAGAAGGGTCCCAGACCCTTAACGAGATTTAAGCGTACCATCGTTATAGGCATCTCCGCGTCGGTAAGGAATCTTGATGAATATCCGCCGCCCCTGAAGTAGCCGTTGTCAGCAGGATTCCAGGTCGTTGCCTCAAGCATTTTCTTCTGGTCATCATCTGTCAGGTTCCAGAATTCCTTTACAACGTTCTTTCCGTCCTTATCAACGGATGCTCCGGAGTAGTCAAGCGCGGAAGCGCCGGAATTTATAAGATGCAGGAAGCCGTCGGCATCCTTTGCGTGACCTTCGATGTCATAGCCCGTAACCCTCTTAACGGAATCTCCGCTCCAGTAGGTACGCACATCGGAGAAAATAGAAGCCATGCCGGTAAGCTGCTTTTCAAGAAGCATACATACACCGTTAAGGACATCATTCTCGGTTGCAAGAACGTAGGGCTCCCTTGCTCCGTCATAGTCAAAGGAGGTGGAAAGGAAGGCCTCGGGATAATCACAGTTGGGCCAGTGATCGGTCCACTGCCTCTGTCCCTGGAAGCCGCCCGCAATGGCATTGTGTCCGAGAGCCTCTTCCTCAAATGCCTGCTTTCCTGCGGTTGCATTCTTATCTGCGAGCTTTGCGTTGCCTCTCATCAGATCCTTTATTATGATGTACATCTTAACAGTGAATTCCCACTGCTCATCCTTGGTCTTTCTGTCCTTCTGTATCCAGTCGGGATTTTTGTCAAAGCCCTCGGGACAGTATTTCTTCGTCCACTCAAGCGCTCTCTTGAATTCCTCCTCGTCATAGATACCCTCATCCATTCGGCGGATGATCTCCACCTCGTCAACTGACTCGACTCTCATTCCAAGGTATGATTCCATAAAATCCTGGTCCATTATGGAGCCGCCGATACCCATGGTAACGGAACCGATCTGCAGGTATGAAAGCCCGCGGATGGATGCTGCCGCCACTGCTGCACGTCCGAAGCGGAGAAGCATCTCCCTTACGTCATCGGGGATATTCTCATCATCCGCATCCTGTACGTCCTTGCCGTACATTCCGAAGGCAGGAAGTCCCTTCTGTGCATGGGTTGCGAGGACAGATGCAAGATAAACCGCTCCGGGTCTCTCTGTTGCATTTAATCCCCAAACACCCTTAATGGTATTGGGATCCATATCCATTGTTTCCGAACCGTAGCACCAGCAGGGTGTTACAGACAGGGTTATTTCAACGCCTTCCTTTTTGAACTGCTCTGCGCAGAGGGCGCTCTCACGGACACGTCCTATGGTGGTATCGGAGATCACAACCTTCACCGGAGTTCCGTCTGCATATTTCAGATTGTCCTCATAAAGCTTTTTTGCACGCTTCGCCATACTCATGGTCTGCTCTTCAAGGGAGCCTCTGACATCAAGGGGTCCCTTTCTGCCGTCGATAATGGGACGGATACCGATCACGGGATGTCCTCCAATAAGCTTTCTTTCATCTGCCATGTTTATATTTTCTCCTTTCTTTTCCGCCGCATCTTTGCAGCATCATTCCCGAAGCCGCGCTCCGCATTTTGCAGGGAGGTCTCTTCTCCCGGCCCGAAAAGCGAAACGTTTCGCGCTATCTTATGTAATAATAATACAACAGAGAGTAAAAAAAGAAAAGAGGATAATTTTTTGATTATCGGAATAAAACTTACCTGACATCCAGTACAAACTCT